>JAYSYI010000605.1:0-9302 GCA_043727665.1 Limnoglobus sp.
CAACGGGTTTCTCTGCACCGAGCACTTCTGTGTTCGGCTGTTTCTTGTCGTCGCTCAGTCCCAGAATTCCTTTGCCGGATGCGGCTTCGATACCGAGTAGTAAGGTTGCCGTTAGCAGCGCGCCGATTCCGAAACCGGCGAAGAGTTTGGCGAATCCCGAACTTGGAGGTGGCGCAAACGGTCTTGCGGGTGCTGGTGTGGGTTGCGATTCTTCGTCGTCGTCGATGTCCGGCAAACTCGCGGGTTGTGGGACCGGTGCGCGGACTTCTTTTCGAACGGGGCTGGGTGCGGGTGGCGGGCTGGCGGGGTGGATTTTCCGTACAGGCGGCACGTTTCCCGTTCGAGCCGCTTCGACGAGCGGGCCTTCGGGAGCTTCTTCTGCCATGCGATCGACGCGAATCACGCTCGCGGAACCCGATGCGAGGATCTTCGATAAATCGGGCGAATCCGACGGGACACACCGCCATTGGCAGCGCACCCCGGCAGGCGTTCCGAGGTAATAGCTGGAAAACGAAACTTCCCAGCGTTCGTCGGGTGGCAGCAGCGCGAGCGACTCCGCGATCAACGCCAGAACGTCTTGATCGGGTCGAAATACGATAATGACGGGGTGCGCGGGATCGACGGATGCGGCCAGTACGCCACCCCAACCCGCATCGCCCGTAGCGTTTTTCCAGGCGTGGCACGGCTTGGCTGGAGAATCGCCCGCCCGCATATGCCCACGCGGCGGTAGCGTTTCCGGGGCTTTGTCCCAACGGTCCAAAAATACGTCCGGATGGTTCAGAACCCACCCCGGCCCACCGGGGGGTAGGCGATCGTCGGTCGTGGCCAAGTGATGCGCTAAGAAGTTGCCGCGCCCGGAGTAATCCAGCCCTGAATCGACGATGCGAGACAGCACGTGGTAGCGTTGATAGCCCACGGTTAAGAGGTAGTGCCCACACATGACGGGGTTCACGCCATCGTCGGCATTCGCGGAAACCGTCCGGTGGCGATACTGCGATAAACCTTCGAGCGCGCTGACGAGGCCAGCCGGTATCTCCGTCGTTTGGGCCACAACGGTGTATCCGCTTGCGCTCGCTCTCAACCCCCGTGGGGCGGAAGTGTAGATCAATTCGTACATCTTTTCACGCCCTCGATACAGGTTTGGAAGGTTGGGAACGGCCGGAACCGATCAAGCCCGGTATCGTTTTGTTCAACCCGTACAGAATGGGCACTTCCACCCAATCGGGTTTGATGTCTTTCGGTGCGACGACCCAAGCTTTGGAAACCGGATCTTGTGTCGGCTGCACGCCCAGCGAACTCACGCCGACGTACAGAACCGTACTCGCAAACCCCTCGGCGGCCTCGACGATCTCCCGTGCGGATTCGACGAGGATCTGCCGCAGTTTCTTGGAATGTTCCTCGATACGATCCATTCGCAACACGGCCCGCGATGTGCCCGACTGCGCGACCGGCGAGCCACCGCTCTGCTCTTTCATGAGTAGCGGTCCCCACAAATCTTTTTTCGTCACGATCACGACGAGCGGTTTATCGTGTTTGGCACCTGCCGCGATACCGGCATGGCGACGGGTCCGGTTGGCCATTTCGGTTAAAACCAAATGTTGACGGCGACCCGCCGAGTTCGGCGGCTGATCGGATGCCACGCGAATCTTAGCCGCGACGAGTTTGTCGTGGAAACTCGCATGGCGCGTCGGATCGAACAGAAACAAAAGCAGCTTTGCCTTGGCTAAATGTTGCGTCACGGGCGACAGTGCGGATTCTTCGCCGGAGAGATACGATTCGCCCGCATTATCGTAGAGGCACATGACACGCGATGGGTCTGTCGTCGGAGGCAAGGGAACTTCGGGGGTCTGTTGCGGTCGAACGGAGAACATAAATGGTCGCGGCCGTAACACGTTCTGCCCGGCCACCATTACCGAGGAGTGGTTCTCCAAACTCGTCGCTTGCGTTTTCGTCACCAACTGGTTCAACGCGGCAGGCTGACCCGGATTGAAATTGACGAACAATTGCTCCTCGTAGCCGACGAGCAATTGGTTGAAATCCGCTTGCGTATCGGTGAACGAAATCTCGAACCATTCGGGCATATACCGTCGCAACATATGGACGGCTGCTGCGAGGTAGTACGACTTCCCCGATCCGGGCGCACCCACGATCGACACAAACCACGGTTGATGTTCGAAGCACAATCGCGGGATCACTAAGTGACACGAAGGGCATGCCAATTGCGTGCATTCGGCCCCCAATTCGTCGATGGCGGCCCCATTCGGCGAGAAACGCGACGGAAGAAAACGAGTCTGATCCGATTCACCCAACCGATGATCGCCACGAAGCGACGGATGTGCTGCGATCCAAAGTGTATCGTAAGACTGGAAAAAATGCCAGCAGTGCGGGCAAGTGACGCGGGCAAGCATACTGGGAGTTCCCTCGCGGACGCTGCGAAAGCCTACGCGGTCATCGTACAATATCATCGTCGTTAAACAAACGACGATCATAAATCAACGTAATTTCGACTCGCCAGACCCGATTCCCGTGCGTCTGCTAGCGGTAACTCAGGTAATTTGCGGCGCGTTTTTCGGTTGCGCGAAGTCTGGCTTAAACGAACCACGCTCCATTTCCTGGGTGAGCTTGACCGATTGACGGCGCGACGGAATGATCGTGACATGCGGTTCCACTGGGGGATTTTGATCGCGTTCGTCATCGCTTCGCAATCCGGTTGTCGAGTATTCGACCGTTGGAGCCGCGATCGCGACCGAGAACGTCCGTTGGCGGAACCCGCGTCCCGTGCGCGCGACTGGATTCGCGACCGGAACCGTGAGCCGGAATCACCCCGCCCCAAGAGCTATCTCGACGCACCGGGTGTGCCGTCTTCGAACTTGCGGCCTGGCAAATCGGGTATTACCGTGCCGCCCTCCGATTTCGGGGCCGTCCAACGGATCATTTCTGGCACCGTCGAAGACCCGGAAGGCCGTGCCGTCGAGAATGCGTTCGTAACCGTCGAACATTCGGATGCCGCACAAGCCGGTCACGGCGCGCCAATGGGCGTGCAGACGGATCGCGGCGGCTTCTTTAGCATCCAAGGTTTGAAGGCGAACGAGACGTATATCCTCACCACGCTGGTCAAAGCGGGGGGACGTTCGTTTGGCGGGCGGCAGTACGTGAAGGTACCCAACGAACGCATTCGGCTGCAACTCCGCGAAGATTTGGCGCTTTCGCCGACGCGCCCCGATGGCGATCTCCCGCCGAGCGGCCCGACGATTCCCACTGGGGATCGCACGCCGATCCCGCCGATATTCGACACGCCTGGCAGTGGTGGCGTCTTGCCGCAACCGGTTGAAGCAGGCGGTAATAGCTGGTCGCCCGTTGCCCCGCGAACCGTGCCCGTACGGCCCGATCTGTTCGCGCCCGGCCCGCAACCTGACCATCGCACTAGCCCGCCTGTCAGCATTCCGGGGCCGATGTTGCTGCCGCCACCAGTGGGTGCGGGCACCTCGCGATCGATCTCGCGCGATTCGGGGTTTGCGCTTCTCGATGTTGCCGGTCAGCGGCGTGCGTTCCCGAGTGGCCGTGCGAGCGAATTCGTTTTGCTGGACTTCCTGACAACGAGTTGCGTGCCTTGCAAGAAAGCCGTTCCCACGCTGACGGCGATCCAAGACAAATACCGCAACGACTCGCTCCAAGTCATTGGGATCGTCTGCGATGAAGGCAGCGAGAAACAGCGTTGCGATGCGGCTTCGAAGTATCGGCGCGATCAGCGATTGAACTACGATCTGTACGTGGAACCCGCGGTGGGCCGCATTCAGGATCGCTTCGATGTCGTCAGTTACCCGACGCTGATACTCATGGATGGTACGGGCAAAGTCCTCTGGCGTGGCCACCCGCGAGATGCCGACAAACTCAATCGGATTTTGAACGATGTCATCGGTGGTCGGTAGAATCACGTTCTCATATCGCCTAGAATTTTTGATTTTCGCGATTCGTGTGGTTGTCAATTAGCCGCGACGCGGAGTCCTCGGAGCGGAGCACGTGCGCGTCACCCCTACTCGGCGATTGTCTGAATGTGGGTGAAGTCTACTCGCTCCGCTACGCAAAGCCTGCGCGTCGCAGCGAAACGAAACAAATCCGATAGAATTGAATTGGGGGATCGCCTTCCCCGAACTCGCACCATGGGATACGGCGATGAACGACGAATCGAACCCGCAATCGGACTTTAACACCGGTACGTTACCGCAAATATCCGCGCCGCCACAGCCACCCGTGCGGCGACCGGAACCGATTTCGGTGCCTGCGGTATCGGAGCCAGACTTGTTCGCGCAGACTTTGGCTGCACCTGCGAGTTACAACCCGGACGCCGTATCGAGCAGTCGGCAATCGGAGTTTGGCTCGGTGCCATACGAGTCTGCGAGTGGCACGTTTGTGGCACCATCGGGATACGTTCCGCAAGCGGGTCGCACGGCAACCGCCGATACGGCGAAGGTCTCGCGATTCGGCGTCGTTCGTCCGCTGGCCAAAGGCGGGATGGGCCAAGTCTCCGTGGCGGTCGATCGCGAACTCGATCGCCAGGTGGTGCTGAAAGAAATCCAGCCGCGTTTCGCACGCGATCCTTTGGTGGCTTCGCGGTTCTTACTCGAAGCCCAAGTGACGGGCCGCCTCGAACACCCCGGCGTCGTGCCAGTGTATGGGTTGAACCAGCACCCCGATGGCACGCCGTACTACGCGATGCGATTCATCACCGGCGATAGCCTCCAAGATGCGATTCGCGAGTTCCACTCGAAAGACAAAGATCCCTACCGCGATCCGCACGAACGCTCGCTACTGATGCGGCAACTCCTGAAGCGATTCGTCGATATCTGCAACACCATCGGCTACGCACATAGCCGTGAAATTTTGCACCGCGACTTGAAGCCTGCGAACGTGATGCTCGGTGCGTTCGGCGAAACACTCGTCGTCGACTGGGGTCTAGCGAAGGACATTTCTGCGGCCGCACGACGGAAGACGGATACGACGGCAGTGGTGCCGATCTTGGCTACGCAACGGATCGCCGCACCGGCACCAGATGAATCCCCCGAAGGTACAGGGAATTGGAACTTTCAGCCGAGCATCACTCCGAACCAGATTGGCGAATCGGGTACGCAAACCGAGATGGGCACGGCGATGGGTACGCCATCGTACATGAGTCCCGAACAGGCCGATGGGCTTTGGGACGATATCGGTCCGGCCGCCGATATTTATAGCCTCGGCGCGACGCTTTACACCATCCTCGGTGGTCACGCACCGTTCAGCGGAAAAGTCGAAGAAATCTTGAAAAAGGTGCGTTATGGCGCATCGACTCCGCTTCAGGAAATGAAGCCCGGCGTGTCACTTGCGCTCGAAGCGATTTGCAAAAAGGCGATGTCGCTCAACCCGGAGCATCGCCACGGTTCCGCGATGTTGCTCGGCGTCGATGTCGAACGCTGGCTAGCGGATGAGCCGATCAGTTGCTACCGCGAGCCGTTCCGCTTGCGGGTCAGCCGTTGGATAAAACGCCACCGCACGATCGTGACCACTTCCGCGGCACTATTCGTCACGACCGCGGTGGGTTTGGCCGTCGGTTTGATCGCCGTCAACGCAGAAAAAAATCGCACCGTCGCTGCCAAGCAACTAACCGAAGTCGCGTATGCCGAACTCGGCGTGGCGCACGACGATTTGACCGTTGAACAACAGAAGACCATCGCCGCCCGCGATCGTGCCATCCGCGCGCGCGGTGAAGCCCGCGATGCGTTGCTTTCTCTCAGCGACGATGCGATGACGGAAATCCTGACGGGGCAGCAACCGCTGACCGGCCAACAGAAACGCTTCCTCGAAAGCATTTTGAAGAAGTACGAACGATTCGTGGCGGAGACACCCGACACGGCAGAGTCCAAATTGTTCGTCGCTGGGGCATGGTACCGTGCGGGCCGATTGCATTCGCGACTCGGGAATATCCCGCTGGCCGAGGAGGCTTTTCAGAAGGCCGACGACCTGATCGCGAGCGCACCGGCCCAGGCCGACGCCGACGATCGCACGCTACTTCAAGGCGAAGTCCAACTGTATCGCGGCATCTTGCAACTCGGCACGGGGAAGTTCGACGAAGCGAAAGCGACGCTCCAGAAAGCGGGCGATACGTTCAGCGCGATGGTGAAGTCCGACGTCGATGGCAAGAAGCCGTTCCGCGCGGAAATCTGGCACCGACTCGGCCAAGCCGACGACCGCCTCGGGTTGGCGTACTTGCGATTAAACCAGCCTGCCGATGCCGAAGCCTACTTCCGCTCCGCGCTTCAGAACCGTCAGATTCTCGCGCAAAATGTAACCAATGAGCCGGAGTATCAGTATCGGCTCGCGCAGAGTTTACGACAGATCGGGCTGCTATACCACAAGGCGGGCTTAAGCGTAGAGGCCCGTAACAGCACCGTGCAGGCCCGCGAAATTCTCGTGAAATTGCTCGTCGATAACCCGACGTCCGCGCCGTACTTGGTGCAGTTGGCCGATTCGGATACGTTACTCGCGAACATCGCGATCCAGCGACAACCCGGTGACAGTGCCACGCGTACCGCCGACCGGATGCCGTACATCGGGCGATTGGCGAACCGCGTTCCGCTGTCAGATCTTTCGCCGAAATTGGAACCGATTCCCGCGAATGCGGCGACGAAGGAAACGCCGGCGTTGCGTCATGCGGAGGACTCGGTGAAGGCGTGGTCGCGATTGATTGCGATCTACTCGGCGGACCCCGGCTACCGCGAACAGTTCGCGCAAGCGAACCTCAACTACGCGGCCGCACTGCAAGTGGTCGGTCGCCTTCGCGATGCCACGACCGCGCTCGGTGCCGCCGAACGCGTGTTGCAAGAGATCGCCACTCGCGGCACGGCAGGTGGGCAGACCGCGATGTTGCTCGGGCGGATTCAACACAGCAAAGCCGTGCTGTTGCGCGAACGCGACGAACTGACCGACGCTGAGGTGTCAGCGAAAGCGGCCATCGACATCGCGAGTGGCTTGGTGAAAGTATCGCCGACAAACCTCGATTACGCGAACGACCTCGTTTACTACACGATCGAGTTAGCCACGATTCAACTGGCCCGGCAAGACGCCAAGGCCGCGAGCGCGACGTTGGCCCCCGTCTACGACATGATGTTGGCGAATGCGAAAACCCACCCGAACGACCGCGATTCGTTTGTCAACGTGCGAACCTACGTACGTCTACAAGCGAGTTTGCTTGCGGATCGGGGGCAATACGACCAATTCGACCGTACCGCGAAAGCCTTGGAAGCAATGCCGTTACCCGCGAACGACATGCGATTCGCGATCGCGTGCCTCTATGGTCGCGGCGCGATTCTCGCGAGTTACGACCCAAACCTCGATGGCGAACGTCAGCAAGTTTTGGCAAGCGAATTGAGTGAAATCGCGTTAGACAAAATCCGCGACGCCATCGCCAATGGCTTCACGCGCCGCGACCTGCTCGAAGCCGAGCAAGACCTATCGAAAGTCCGCGACCGCCTCGATTATCCCACTGCCGCCAACGCCATTCGCGAGACGCTTCCACCGCCACGCGATGGCGTGAAGAAGTGACGCCTTACACCGCTTCATGGTGGTGCCGGACGATTTCGCCATCGACGAGATAAATGACATCTTCGGCAATGTTCGTGGCATGGTCGGCGATCCGTTCGACGTGCCGCACTGCAGAGAATAACGATAACGCCGCGTCGATTTTATCGGGTGATGTTTTCATTTCGGCGATCAGTTCGTGAATGATCGCCGCGTTGTGCGCATCGACTTCGTCGTCGAGCCGTATGACCGTTCGTGCCACGGCCACGTTCGAATGCACGAAGGCATCGAGGCTGCGGCGGACCATGTCGATCGTTCGCTCCGTCATCGGCTTCAAGCGACTCGGAATGACCGCGAACGGCGGATGCGACAACGTAAGTGCGCGCTCGGCGATCCCGGAGGCCAAGTCGCCCATTCGCTCGAGGTCGGTTGAAATCAACAGAACCGCACTAATTCGCCGTAAATCGACCGCCACCGGTTGGTGGAGTGCGAGGATTTTCAGGCACTCTTCGAGCACTTCATTTTCGAGTTGATCGATCAGATTATCGCCTTCGATGACCCGTTCCGCCATATCGATATTGCGGTCTTGCAGTGCCTGCGCGGCCTGAAACACGGCTTCTTCGACTAGACCCGCCATCTTCAAAACGAGCTTCTGCAACCGTTCGAGGTCACGTTCCATGTGTTTGGACATTCATTCTTCCCGCTTGTGCAATCAACGATTCTCTGAGATATATTACGACGCAACTTCGGCTAGCGAAACTGCAAACGCTCCTCCACTTCAAACCTTCTCGCACGTCTTAACCGCCCATGACTTTCGCGAGAACTTCCTCGCCAGTCATGCGGAAGGCGGCTTTGTGCGGGCAGGCTCGCACGCAGAATGGGTCGGTGTCGTCGGGCACCAAGTCATTGCACTTGTCGCAGTTGATCGCCTTCGTTGGCAGTGTGTACAGCGTTTGTGTCGTTTGCTTCGGCGGTAATTGAATCGAGCCATACGGGCAGTTGCGCTCGCACAAACCGCACTGGATGCAGTGGTTCTCGATCTTAATTTGCAACGATGTGCCCGAACGGTGAATCGCGTCGACGGGGCAACCGTCCATGCAGTACGGCTTGTTACACGACCGGCACGATGCGGCCACGAGGTAGTCGCCGAAGCGATTGCCTTCGCGTAAGAGCCGCGAGTAACCGTCGCCGTGAACGTCGGCACAGGCCTTCGTGCATTCGTCGCAGCGCGTGCAACTCTTGAGGTCGAGCATCATCAGGAAGCGGCCCTGATACAACCCTTGGTTCAGGAAGTCGCCGAGGATGTCGCTTTCGATTGGCTTCGGCGCAAGGTTCCGCGTGAGGTGCCGCGTACGGGCTTCTTGTAATTTGCGTTCGACGCTCGGGAACAAATTCCGCATCTCGTTGAACAGGCTTTTCGGTATGCGGATCGCCTCGACGGTATCGAGTGCGGTCACGGTGGCGGTGCGGCGGCCGTCCTCTTCGAGCATCGCGATTTCGCCGAAATACTCGTCTTCGGTCTGGCGGTTCAGCACGACTTCGCGGCCATCGATATCTTGCGTAATCTTCACCGAACCGAGGCGAATGATGTAAAAGTCTTGGGCTTTCTCGCCTTGGCCGACGAGTCGCTCGCCGGGTTGCGTGCGACGCAATGTGGCGCGATCTTTGCCGGCCGGGGCATCGACGAGTAACCGCGTCAGCGCTTCGCGGTCTTCGCGTTCGACCAGATCCTGGAACAGCGTCGGCGGTTC
>JAYSYI010000606.1:0-9243 GCA_043727665.1 Limnoglobus sp.
GAATAATACACCGATAACATGCCGATGCCACCCGGTGCCCACAGGCAGACGGTGTAGCCAAAA
Source organism: Limnoglobus sp. (assembly GCA_043727665.1). Taxonomy (GTDB): domain Bacteria; phylum Planctomycetota; class Planctomycetia; order Gemmatales; family Gemmataceae; genus Limnoglobus. Next base: position 64 of record JAYSYI010000606.1, read on the forward strand.
CTGTGAAAGAACGGCAGGCACGCGAGCATACGGTCGTTGCGTTCGAGATCGACGCCACGGTAGAACGAGTTCGCGTTCGAGGAGATATTCCGGTTGGACAGCATGACGCCTTTCGGCTCGCCGGTACTGCCACTGCTGAAGATGATCGTCAGCAAATCATCGGGTTTCAGCGTCTGCAAACCCACGCCGATGAATCGCTCCAATAGCCACGCGGGAAGCAGAAACACGGCCAGGAATCGCAAGGCTTTTTCCCATTTCGGCACGTTTGCCAATAGGTCTTCAAGATAAAGCCGTTCGATGTCCGGCAACACTTCGAATGGCAGCTTCGCCTCGAATCGCTTCGCAGTAATCACCACGCGCAAGGCCGATTGCCGGACGGCGGATTCGACCGCATCGCGACCCGATGTGTAGTTCAAATTGACACTCGTGCGACGCAGGAACCCGAGTGCGAAGTTGGCGAATGCCGAGCCGAGGCCAGTGGGTAACCAGACGCCGATCGGCTCGCTGCCGGTGCCGATTTGTCGTTTCAAACGCGATGCCAAACACCACGCCGCGACGAGACCTTGCCCGAAACTCAGCGTGCGTTCGGTACCACTGGAGACATCGACGAACGCGGGGCGGAACAGATTGCGCCACTGCCCAGCGGTGCGTGCGAACCAGCGTGGCACCAGCACGACTTCGTCGCTTTCGCGAATCGCGAGGTCGGCCTGCGCTTCGACAACGGCGGCACGAATCGCAGTCGTTTTCGGCACGCCCGTCATCGGTTTGCCGAACCAGATCGAGACGGGGCGACGAAAATCGCGCGGGAATCGCCGCATGATCCGCCCACCCTTGTGGCTGAAGAAACCGCCCCACAGCCCTTGTGCGCAAGCAGGGATCACCGGCACGGGGCGATTCGCCTTACGGACGATGCGCTCGATGCCGCGGCCAAACGGCAACATCTGCCCATTCCGCGACAGCCGCCCTTCGGGGTACAGCAACACGACTTCGCCACGGTTGAGCGCCTCCGTCACGGCCGCCAATGCGGCGGCAATCGCGTGTGGCGTTTGTTCGCGATTCTCGATCTTCACGCAACGGTCGCGTACCGAGAACAGAAAGATGCGCAGGAACGGATTGCGATAATACCCCGCCCACATCAGGTAGTTTACGCGGCGCGGGCTGGCCACCCACATCACGAGCCAATCGATGTAGCACGTGTGGTTACAAACGATGATCGCGGGGCCATCTTTGGGGATATTTTCCGTGTTGTAAACGCGATACCGATAGACGATGCGCAACACCACCCAGCCCGTCATGCGGATTACGCTCGGGAACACCCACGATGTCAAGATGAACAACACCGGCAACGCCACGAGAGTGGCCAAGACATAGCCGAACAGGATCATGGTCGAACCGATAACGGGAGTGGGACTATCAACGGATGATAACGATTCGCGAACGCTCGAATGCACGGAACGCACGGAATTCGGGAAAAGAATCGACTTCTTTTACCGGGTCTACCGTGCGTTCAGTGGATTTTCACAAAATGTCTTAGATTCCGAGCATCTCCAGCGGTCGCTGCACGCGGATACGTGGCGAGATTGTTAGTGAGCGTAGCGGTTGTGGGGTTGGGATCAGGCGTGTCAGGATCGCGTGCAGTTGGCTTAGGTCGGCGGGTTTGAACAGATACTCGACGATGCCCAAATCGCGGGCACGATCGAGATATTCGTCGGTTGTGTACCCGCTAATTGCGACGATGTTCGTACGTTCGCAACCGGCGAGTTCGCGGACGTGGGCGGCGAAAGTGAAGCCGTCCATCGGGGCCATGCCGATGTCGAGCAACACGACGGCGGGTCGGCGTGCGTGCATCGCGGCCAGTGCGGAATCACCGCAATACTTGGCGTCGGCGTCGTATCCCCAAATTGCGAGTAGGGCAGCCATGCTGTCGGCTGCGTCGGTCAGGTCATCCACCACCAACACGTAGGGCCGGGTTCCGATCATCGAATCCTCCACGACCCACATGGGTCGGCTCGAATGTCCGAGTGGAATATCTGTGAAGGCGAATTCCGCAAAACACCGCAATGATGGGGCGAACATCGCCGACGTGCTACTGATCGGCAACATCGACATTGGGACAATTGTACTCGACATGGTTATCGATAGGAAATCAAATTTTGGAGATCATGCCCCCACGACGCGGATCAGTTGCCGAGGTTGCACGGCGGGGATCGCTTCGCCGACACCCGAAAGTTTCTTGCGGAGGTGTTCGAGTGCCTTCTCGACGACGAGATCTTTGTACTCGACGACCGGTTTTGGTGTTGCGATCGCTTTGGGTGGCGCAACGCCGGGCTTGCCGGAAATCAACTCGAGTGACCTGCGCATCAAGGCATATTGCTTGAACTGCTCGTCGGTTAATTTCACTTCTTGGCCCGCATCGGGGTAGACGCCCCACGAGTCACTCTCTTTGGCATCGGCTGCCCGGTGAATGTGCTTGCCAGCCGGTGTCAACCAGACTTCCGTCGTCAGTTTCACGGCCGTTTTGCGATCGGGCAAGTCGAGGATCTTCTGCACGCTCCCTTTCCCGTAAGAGCGCTCGCCAACGAGTGCCGCCCGCGCATTGTCTTGCAACGCGGCCGCCACGATTTCGCTCGCACTCGCACTGCCATGGTTGATAAGCACCACCATCGGCCGCTCGTTCGAGCGTTCGTACGGCGATTTATCGTCCTTTGCCGACCACGATCGCCCTTTGTCGGTTCGTCCTTTCGTCGAAACAACGACGCCGCTCGAAAGAAACAAATCCGAGACATCGACGGCTTCGTTGAGCAGGCCGCCCGGGTTATCGCGCAAGTCAAAAATCAGTGCCTTCGCGCCGTCTTTCTCGATCTGCTCGAGCGCCGGTTTCAGTTCCTTACTCGTGCGGCCGTTGAAACCCGTGAGGCGAATGAGTGCGATTTTATTCGCCTTGTCCGCGAAGTAATCCCAACTGATTCCGTCGGGTAGTCGTGCAACGCCCTGGATGACGTGCATTTCGATTTTCGCCCGCGTCAGCGTGATCTCTTCGGGATCCTTCCCACCTGCGCGGCGCATCGTCAAACGAACCTTCGTGCCCGCTTTTCCGGAGATCAACTTCCGTGCGTCTTCAACACGCATGTTCTCGGTGCTTTTGTCTTCGACTTTCAAAATGACATCGCCAGCTTGTATCCCGGCATGATACGCCGGGCTGTCAGCCATCGGGCTATCGACGGTGAGGTAAACGTCTTTTGGGTCGATGCCGATCATGATGCCGACGCCGCCGAACTCGCCTTCGCTTTGTGATGTAAACGCATTGACAGCGTCTTCGTTGAGATACTGCGAGTGCGGGTCGAGTTGACGCAACCCCCCATTAATCATGTCTTCGACGAGCCGCTGTTTCTTCTCTTCAGTCAGTTCTTCGACGTATTTATCTTCGACTTCAGCAAGGACATCAACAATCGTACGGATTCGCTGATAGTCCTTCTCCGGCGGTCGCGCACTAGAAGCGAAGACAATTCCACACAAGAGTGCCGCAGGGACGCCGAGCAGCCAAGCCAGATTCCATCGCGACATCGTGTAGCCTCAATACTTGTGAATTGTGTCTAGATCTGCTCGTCGATTTAGCCCTGAAAGCCGGTCAGTTCAGAAAGACTGCGCGCATCGAGTATCTCCAGCGATACGTCCTCTAACTGTTCCGCTTTCATGGATTCGATCAACGCCGTCTGTTCCGATGTCAGTGCGCCAAACTTTTTGTTCAGCTGTCTCAGGACCATTTTGCGTTGCCCTAACGTCACGCCCCGCGATTCGCCACGGGCTTCGCCTATTGCTTGGCCTTCGGCTACTCCTTCGACTTTGCCGATGGCCATGGCCCGTCGTTCGAAACCGCCAATAAATTCTTTCTTCATCGGTCGTGTCTCCGCTTTGAGTCTCTCGAATTCCAACTGCTCGGATTCGTCGAGGACGGTGTAATTGTCGAAACACTCCACCAACAAATACCTCTTGAAGTCATTCTGACTCGTACTCACGATCCGGTCCAGTCCTTCCAACAAGAATCGGGCACGATCTTGCTTTGGCAAACCCATGAGCGCGGACAACGCGAGACCCAGCAAGTTCGGTCCGTTCGCGTATTCCATGCCGTCGAGGCCTGGCAGTCCGATCGAATAATAGTCGAAACGAATTAGCGTTTCGCCCCAGAGCGTCTCTTGGTAGGTATCGCGACCGATACCACCGAGGCCGACGTACAAAAACAGCCCGATCGGTAACACTGGCAATTCGCGAGAGCGACGCAGGTAGGCATAATACTGAAGCATCCGCCGTCGGAGTTTCGCGGCCGAGTTCGACGAATCGACTTCGATGTGTATCAGCAACAAACATTCGTTTTTGCCCGGTTCGATTGGCTCGTTGGTACGTATTTGTGCCACGAGGTCCATAATTTTCTGTTCGCCGTGCGGTGGGTCGAGGAACGCTTCTTGCTCCAGCCATTCGACGTGCGAAAAATCGAAGCGGTCGTACCACCTCTTGAAAAAACAGTCGATGAATTCGGGAAGAAACTCGCGGATCAGCGTCTTGAACCGCTGATCGTGATCGTCGTCGATGCCGGTCGTTTCCATTCTCGCTCCCTGAAATCGGACCGCACAACGTCTGCATTGGTCACATTTGGCCTATACGGAAATATCGATTGTAGCTGTTATGTTCACTGCGCGGGAGTCAACTGCGCGGTACCTGCGAAGATTGTCAAATTTCCCTCACGTCGTTTTGACGGACCGACCGTTAGGGTTTACCCTTTCGCTAATAGTGCCGCAGATATCCCGCGTTCGCTGGGCCGCGCACTTCCGTAGAGGGTAATTTCCGATGTACAGCATCGTCCTTATGACCGCGTTGACGACCGCGCCCCAAGTTCCCGAGTTCAACGGATACTTTCGGGATCTCATCCAAAGCCGAGGTTGCTACGACTCCGGCGAAAGCCGCAGTTCGGGTGGCACCGGCTCGTGCCATGGTCTCTTCGGTGGCCGCATTCGTGCCTTCTTCAGCTTCGGCGGTTCGTGCTACGGCTCGTGTAGCGGTCGTGGGAACGGCTGTTACAGTTCGGGCCAATCGTGCAACGGCAGCGTCCCATCGTACGCTTGCAACGGCAGTGCTCCGGCCTATTCCTGCAACGGCATGCCGAGCTACTCGTGCAACGGCGGAATGGCCTACGCACCGAGCTTTTCGTGCAGTGGCGGCGGTATGGAAAACTCCGCACCGATGATGGACTACGGTAGTCCGTATGCCACACCATCACCGGCGTATTACAGCGGTCCGATTTCATCGACTGGCTGCTTCGGCGCGGGTATGGGAATGACATCTGCGCCGATGACCTACCAAGGAATGCCTTCCAACCAGGGCTTTCCCAGTACGCCCGATTCGATGATCCCGAACCCGAACTTGCCCAACAACGGTACACCGCTTGCCACGCCAATGGTTCCACCGCCCGATGTGCGGGACGAACGCTTTTACATGAAGAACCAGTTGCCCCAACCGGGTAGTGGGGCATCGAGCCGCGCCACGGTGATCGTGAAACTCCCTGCCGATGCGAAACTCTTCGCCGAAGGCAAGCCACTAACGTTGACGAGTGCAGAACGTTCGTTCGTGACACCGGAATTGCCGAACGGCCGTGAGTATTCGTACACCTTCCGCGTCGAGTACGAACGAGGTGGCCGCACGCTTTCGGAGACACAAAAGGTGGTCGTGCAAGCGGGGAAAACCGCAAACTTGGAGTTTAACGATCTCATCATCGGGGCTGCACCGAAGGCAAATAACAGCACGCCGACAGCAACGGTGAAATCGGGGGCATATCCGACATCGAAGCCAAACGTGCCCGTAACGGTACCGAGTTCGGAACGTGCCCGAATTACGGTGAAAGTGCCGGAAAATGCAACGTTGTACATCGACAACAAGAAAAACGAATCGAACGGCACCGTTCGCGAATTCACGACACCTGTGGTTCCTGCTGGTCGAGATTTCTCGTACACGATGGCACTCGAAACGATCAAAGACGGTCGTCCGGAACAACTGACACAAAAGGTGATTTTCCGTGCGGGCGAGATGGTGACTGTCGATCTCACGACATCGGCGAATGCCCCAGATCGTCGCGCGTCGAAGTAGGTTTGCATGTCAAAGCGATTGTTGCCATAATGCGGTGATTCCAACCACCGCGTATAGAATTATGCCGTACTTCCTCAGCGATCCGCCGTTCTTGCTTTATGCGATCCTGTTCATCGGGTTCGTGATCGCGGGGGCGGTTTGGTTTCGTTTACGGAGTCGCAAATCGCGGATTGCGGTTGTGGTTTTAGGGGCACTGCTCGGTGCGTTGATTCTCGTCGATCGTCTCGTTGAAAGCCCTCGGGAAGAATCCGTACGCCGTGTTGAAGTGATGGCCGCGGCCGCCACGGCCCGTGATCCGGCGCGGTTCGTCGAACAGCTTGCGAAGTCTTTTGCGTACAACGGCAAGACTCGCGAGGATGTGCGGAACTCCGGCATCTGGAACTTGATCCGCCAATACGATGCACGGGTGGCCGTGTGGGGGTTAGGCAAAGACGATTTTCAAATCCTGAGTGATAGCGAGATCGAATTCGGCTTCTATGCAAAGGGCGAAGCGAGTGGGCAACAGGGTGCGGTGTTGCGCTACATCCGCACGCGATTCGTCAAGGAAGCCGATGGCGCGTATCGATTGAAGTCGATGAAGTTCTATTCAATTGAATATGGCAACCGTGCCGAAGAACCGATCTCAGGTTTCCCTTAACCCCGGCTGGCCGTTGCGACTTCACAATATCGAGATCGTCGACACTTTCGCCGAGGCGTTCCCGATGACCGCGTGTCGGGTAATCGTTACGGCGTTGAATCCGTACTGGGCGGAGATTGCCGCCGTGGCAACCACGGGTTACGCTGCATCGGTGATCGGCTGCGACGCAGAGGCGGGTATCGAGCGGACACTTTCCCCCGATGAAACTCCCGATGGACGCCCCGGTGTTTCGCTGCTCTTCTTCGGGTTCAGCCGCGATGGGTTGCAGAAAGCGGTGGTGAATCGCGTCGCGCAGTGCATTCTCACATGTGCCACCACGGCGGTTTTCAACGGATTAGTCGGCGATGCGGGCCGATCGATTCGCATCGGTGGGAACCTGCGTTACTTCGGCGACGGTTGGCAGATCAGTAAGCAACTCGACGGGAAACGCTACTGGCGGATACCGACGATGGACGGCGAATTCCTTTGCGAAGATCAGTTCGGCACGGCAAAAGGTATCGGCGGCGGGAACTTCCTCATCCTCGGCGAAACGCAGGCGGTGACGCTCGCGGCCGCAGAGGCGGCGGTGATCGCGATGCGTGCGGTGCCGGGTGTGATCATGCCGTTTCCTGGCGGGATCGTTCGCTCGGGCAGCAAGGTTGGCAGTAAATACGCGAAGCTCAAGGCGAGTACGAACGAGGCGTATTGCCCGACTTTGCGTGGCGTATTCCCGAGTGCATTGCCGAGCGGTGTCAACGCCGTTTACGAGATCGTGATCGATGGCCTGGACATTGCGAGTATCGAAGAAGCGATGCGGCGAGGTATCCACGCGGCTTGTGTGCCGGGCATTTTGCAGATCAGCGCGGGCAATTACGGTGGCAAACTCGGCCCACATCATTTGCACCTTCGGAGCGTTCTCGGCGATGGAGTGACACCATGCTGACACTCGCACTTCGCGAACCGTCGCGGATTCCCATCGAAATCGAAGGCATTACCCCGGATCGGCTACAGGCGCTGTCACTAGCCGCAATCGGCCAACTGCCCGCGCGTGTCGGTAATCGCCCGGTGCCACTCGGCGAATTATTTACTGTTGAAGGTGACCCCGCCGATGCCGTCATTCGCTTCACCGGCAACCTCGAATGCGTCAAGGGGATCGGTGCCGAAATGGCATCGGGACGGATCGTTGCGGAGCAGGTTGGCATTCATGCGGGTGCGCGAATGAAGGGTGGCACGCTCGAACTGGCATCCGCAGGCAACTGGCTCGGCGCGGAGATGCGAGGCGGGCGGATCGTCGTCACTGGCAACGCGGGGAACAGCGTGGGCGGTGCGTATCTCGGTTCGCGGCTGGGCATGACGGGGGGCGAGATTATCGTACATGGGAATGTGGGCGATGAAGTCGGCAACCGGATGCGTCGCGGGCTGATTGCCGTTAATGGCCGATGCGGCGCATTCGCGGGGGCGTCGATGATTGCGGGTAGCCTGTTTGCACTCAGTGGCGTTGGCGAACGAGCCGGGGCGGGCATGAAACGTGGCACGATTGTCGTGGGAACGCCCGACGTCGAGTTGCCACGTAGCTTCGGCTTTTCTTGCGAGTATCGCCCGTCGTTCCTCGACATCTACTTCCAGTATCTCGCAACGTTCCACATGCGAAGCCCGTTACAAAATCCTTCGCAGATGTTACGCTGTTATCGTGGCGATCTTCTTACGGGCGGACGCGGCGAGGTATTTGTCCCCGTTTAGAATCCTTTTAATTTGACCGCGGAACGCAGATTTGCGGCATGTGTACGGTACCCGTGCCGTGAAGGCGTAACCGCCGACGTGGTAGCAATACAATAAAGCGATTGTCACCGAACATGACGTTTTGTGCGAGGTTAGCGTGGGGCAGATCGGGCCGTCGGAACTGAGCGGTTCACTTTCGCGGGCGACGGCCCAGCGACTGAGTCAGTACCTTCGTTGCCTGCGACCCGCTCTCACGGGTACGACGGTTTCGAGTTCGCAACTCGCCCGTGCGGTGGGCGTCAGCGATGCCCAAGTCCGACGCGATCTCGCCACGCTCGGCAACCTCGGCCAGCGCGGCATAGGCTACGATGCTAACGCACTCACTGCCGTTATCCGCCGTACGCTCGGCATCGATCGCACCTGGAAATCGGTCATCGTCGGCGTCGGTAATCTCGCACGCGCGCTTCTGCGCTATCGTGGCTTTCACGAACAAGGTTTCGAAATCGTCGGGCTGTTTGACAGCGATCCGCACAAGATCGGCACGCAAGTCGATGGGCTGACGATCGATTCACTCGACCAACTCGCGAGTTCGATCAAGACCACAAAAGCCGAACTCGGCGTCATCGCGGTACCGCCCGAATCGGCACAACTCGTGGCCGATGAACTGACGCGGGCGGGCATTAAAGGGCTACTCAACTTCGCGCCCGCAC
>JAYSYI010000607.1:0-3029 GCA_043727665.1 Limnoglobus sp.
CGCGTCGAACTCATCGGCCCCGCCGGGCAAATCGTGATGTTGGTAAACCGTCGCGGTGCGGGCGGCCAGGGCTACCGCGAGACGATATTTGACGACCAAGCAACGGCAGCAATCGAAACGGGCATCGCGCCGTTTACCGGCAGTTTCCGGCCCGAATTGGCGTTGAGTGTTTTCCACGGAACGAACGCACGTGGAACGTGGACGCTAAAAGTGACGGACAACGATGCTTCCGATACTGGCAGTGTCATCGGGGTGTCACTGCTGTTCACGACGAGCGTGGCCACGACGGTTCGCACCCCCGCGTTCGCTGACAGCCCCGTGACAGTTGCGTCCGCCGCGCTCACCGACTTCCAATTGATGGTCGCCGATTTTCTCGCACGGCTCGACGCTACGCTTCGTCGCCAAGTGCGTCTTTGAGCGCCCGCACCGCTTCGACTAACTCGTCGAGTGCGGGGTTCAGGTCGAGCGCTTGCGTGAAGTAGCGCAGTGCGGCGCGGGGCTTCTTCAACTTCAAGTAACATTGCCCCAACCCGGCGGCCGCACCGAAGTGATACGGGTTCAGCTTCAGCACCACTTTGCAATCGTCGCGCGAACGCAGGTAATCGCCGCGGCGGAACAACAAGATCGCGCGTTGGTTGTATGCCTCGGCATACGCGGGGGCATCGACTAACAAGTCATCGAGCGCAGCCATCGTCTGCGCGAAGTCGCCGAGTTGCATCGCTTGCTGCAACTGCCAGCAGTGATTCGGGTCGCTGCCGCGCGACCAGATTTCCCAGAGCGCGTCGTGCGCGAACCGGCGAACGTAGGTGTCTTCGTCTTTGAGAATCGCGGCGAGTGCGGCATTGGAACCGAGCGTGCCGATAAGGCCGAGGCCGAGTACGGCGGCTTGCCGAACTTGCGAATCGGGGTGAATTAACAGCCGTTGCAGCGTGCCTTCCGAGTAATTGTTTTTAATCGAAACGCGAAACGAACGCATCGCTTCCTGAACGCCCGCCTGCCACAGGTCTGGGTCGTCCTTGAAGGACGGTTGCGGAATCTCGCGGAAAAACGTGACGATCAGCGGTTCGGACACGCGGTGCCCTCGCAGATGTCGGGGGATAGTCTAATAGCAACTTACGAGGAAAATCGGTCGAATGGGAGGGCGATCATCATCAAAGCCACCGCAGGAACGCGATCGCGTTTGGATCGTGCCGACACAATCGCCCGAAGCGTTCATTCCACGATTATTATTCGCACGGTCCACGGTTCGCGGGCCGGGTCGATGATCGCGATTCGTCCTCGAAACGTCGGGCCGAGCCAGTCGCGTAATTCGTCGTCGGTATAGGAGTACCACGGGTAATAGCGATCCGGGAAGCGGCCGGAGTAGCCATTCACGACGGGCACGTTCGCCTTCATGCCGCCCCACATTCCGAGCAAGTCGGCGTGCATCGCGTTCGGGCCATCGCATTGTTTTACGAAGCCAACGTCGGCACCCTTTAACATGGCCGCGATGCGGTCGGATTGTGCGTAATACGAGCGGGATTCGAACGATTCCGGTGTCGTACCCGTTTGTTCGAAGACGAGCGCAACCAGCGCGAGTGCGTAGACGATCTGCCGAGGACGCTCGGTAGGGAAACGCGCACGCGCCCAGATGGCGAGGCCGATCAGGGTGGCGGGAATTGCGAACGCAAGTGCGGCCAGTCCCGTGCGGCCAACGGCACGAATCGCTCGACCGCCCGGCAGGTTCCGCACCCACCACCACAGCGATTCCTTCCCGCCCAGGTCGAAGCCAATTGCAAGCAGGATCAGCGCCGTCAACAGTAGCGCCAGCACATACCGAATCGGCGTGCGCACTTCGACCGTGTGGCGATGCCGATATGCGGTGATGATGGCCGCCAACACCAGGAACAGAAACGCGCACCCCAGGAACAAACGGCACTCCAAACCGACCGGCGACAGGAACGGCTTCAGGGTTTCTTCCCAACGCGAACCCTCCGGCCCCGTTGCGATCGACGACCACGACAGCAAGTGATCGACGCACTCGCGATACTCGCGGCCTTGCCCCCGATTCGCTACAAAATAAGGCCAAAGAAAGCCACCGCCGATGAGGAGCCAGATCGCAGCGCGACCGAGTTCGCGCCGCCGATTCGTGCGGAAGAAGCTGCGAACTTCGTGTGTCGTGCGGTTCACCCACATGCTTAATGGCAGGAAAATCGCCAGCCCGAGCATCAGGAACCAACCGGAATTAATACACGTGACGCACTGCAAGAACGCGAACAAAATCGTGCGATGCCATTCGCGCCCCGATGGTTGCAGCGCGAACCGCCACGCGCTCGCAATCGCAAACGGGAACCAGAAACGTGCGATGAGTTGATGGTGGTACGTCTGCGCCTGAAACGCCAACCCGAACGCCCACACGAACGCACCGGCGACTGCCAGCAGATGCGGCAATCGTTCGCCATCGTTCGCGATCGGCAGCCGACGAAACACCCACGCGGCCAGTAGGAAATTGACCGAAGAAACGACGATCATCCACGCCTGAAACGCATGATCGAACGGCAACACCAGCCGCAATAGCCAATAGATCGGCGCGACGCCGAGCAGGTTTTCCGAGTACGCGAACACGAGTTTCGTCGGGTAAAAAAATGCGGGCGACCAGAGCGTGCCGATGTAGTCCGATTGGCTGACGCAGCGCCAGGTATGTTCGAGCAAATAGTGGTTGAGTACGGTGTCGCCCGGATCGGATTGGATCTGGGTGAAACCGTACTGCCACGTCGGGTAGTACGATGTGCCGAGGCCGATGGCGAGCGCCGCCGCAGTAATCGCAATGAGGGTGAATCGATTCATTCCGTTCGTGATACGACCCCACTGCGCTCGTGGACATTCGCCGCAGATCGGTTACTACTTTGCGGCCTGTCTCGTGACGATCGGGACGTAGCCGATTTCGAAGCCGGCGGGCGGCGTGACGAGTAGGGCGGGGTCGATGTCCGCGAGTGCCCCGATGGTGGGTGCGGCCAGATACTCGCGATCCCGTTTCCAGCTTCGGTGGA
>JAYSYI010000608.1:0-9218 GCA_043727665.1 Limnoglobus sp.
GCCCGCGTTTTCGCATCGTCGATCAGTTCGCGGGGCATGAGGCAATTATCGACGATGACGATCGCGACCTTAATTTTGCCATCGTCGAGAACGATGCACCGCGCGTGGAGCGGGTCGTGAACCGCCGTCGCTTTGATGTCGGAAAAGTTGCCGTTCACCGAGATCGGGAAGTGCAACGGACTCACGTCCATCGCAAACGCCCCGGCCCGCAATGCCGGTTTCGGCTCGGCGGCGAACGTGGGCACAGCAATCGTTGCGACCGCGATAAGCAGGAAAAATGCACGCATAGGGGAGACTCCTTCGTTGTGTTCAGGCAGGTAGGGACAAGCTTAGCGAGTTCAATCGAGAATGCACGCGCGAACTATTTTCAGTTTCCTCGCGGATTGTTGCACGAAAATCGACGTGGCTCGCCACTAACAGAGGTAACCACACGGAGAATCCGATGCGCCTCACCTTGCGAACGCTGCTGGCATACCTCGACGACACACTTTCCGCCGAGGAAGCGAAGTTGATCGGGCAGAAGGTCAACGAAAGCGAATCGGCACAGGAATTGATCGAAAAAATTAAGCGGGTGACGCGTCGCCGTGGCTTGTCTACGCCGCCCGCTGCCGCGAACGGTTCGGACGCAAACACTGTGGCCGAATACCTCAGCGATGCGTTACCGAGCGACCAAGTTGGCGCGTTCGAATTATCGTGTCTGGAGTCCGATGTGATGCTCGCCGAAGTGGCAGCGTGCCATCAGATTCTCACGCTGTTACTCAGCGATCCCGTTCGCGTTCCGCCCACAGCGCGGCAACGAATGTACCAACTGACGCGCGGGCCAGAGTCTCTGCCGAAGCGTAAACCCGGCAACGCAATCCCCGTCGGCGGCGTACTACCCGATGCGCCATTTCAAGATGCCGACGACTCCGATGCCGCCTACCTTCTCGGCATGAAAGCCTACTCCCGAAGCGATTCCCCGGCAAAACGCGCGGGGAAAGTCTTGTTGTTGGTGATGCTCGTCGCCGCGTTCATCGGTTCGGTCTGCATGGTCTGGCCCGAATCCATAAAGCCGGACGTTCGCCAAAAGAAGCTCGATCTTGCCGCAGTAACAGTCCCTGCCATCGAACCGAAAAAAGCGATAGATGTGCCACCCGCGAAGGAGGACGTTCCGCCGAAAGCCGTCGTCCCGCCGGTTCCGGCTTCGACCAAGAAGTCTGCTGACATACCCATGACACCGGTGACGCTCGTCGAACCCGTACCGGCGAAACCCGAGCCGATCGCACCCGCGAAAATCGATCGGATTGCTATCGGCAAACTCGAAACGCCCGACGCGGTGGTGCTCGCCGATTCGGGTAAAGGCAAGTGGGTGCGTATCGTTGGTGCCGATCTTTCGGTATCGACGGTCGATCGGCACATCAGCCTGCCCGGTTACAAGTCGAAAATTCGCCTTGATAGTGGTTTGATCGTTGAGCTTTGGGGAAATCTGCCCGACCAAATGCCAATCCCGATTCTCGAAAGTTCAGTGACGTTTGCGGTGCCCATTGAAGGCTTCGCGGCCGATATTCGCATCCACACGGGACGCGTGTATCTCACGACTAAGAACCCAACAGGTAGCCGCATTCGCCTAAGAATCCGGTCGGAGATCTGGGATGTCACGCTGGCCGACGACAAATCCGATGTCGTTGTCGAAGTCTTCCACAGCTTACGGCGTGGCATTCAACCGAACTCGGTCGATGCCATCGAACCGCCGCAAACGGCGATCGGGTTCGCAGCCCTTAAGAGCAAAGTGAAACTGCAAATCGCGTCGCGAACGATCCCCGAACTCGCGGCGGGCGAGGCGATGTATTGGAACAGCCAAACGAATGAATACGTCGGCCCGAAGAAGCTCAGCGATGCAAAATCCAGCAAAGATTCCACGTATTTTTCGCGATATCCCGTGCCTTCATCGGAGCTTGTCGCGAAGGCCGTGCAACAGTCGTTGACCGATCTCGCAACGAAGTTCACCGCCCCAGATTCCGTGCGCGTTCGCTTCGCAGAAATGCTTGCGGAGCAGTCCGAATACACGTTGCCGCTGCTCATTCGCTGTCGCGTCGGCATTCTCGGCCACACCTCCATCGGCGACTGGCCTGAACTGGTTGATGCCTTGCACGATGTCTCGCGGCCATCGGTTCGCGAAGCCGCGATTTACGGCATCATCGAACTCGCCGGCGAAAGCACGGACGGAGCCGAACGCCTCCAGAAATTGCTCGTCGAAAAGACCCGATGCAACGCCCAACAAGCCGAGCGCGTCATCAGCTTGTTGCGCGGCCCGAACGCCACCGAACGCAACGAAGCCGTCGTGCTCGATCGCATCGTCGACGATCTCAATTCACCGGCACTCGCCGTACGCGAATTCGCACTCTGGAATTTGAAAAACGAGATCGACCCCGATTCGCGAAGTAACAAAATACTAAGTTTCATCGACATGGCCGGCACCGCCGAATCCCGCGAAGCCGCCATCAAAGCCTGGAAGCGCCGTATCGACGAGATCAAAAACCGGTGATTTTCGCCGGGAGTTTAGCCGCGCCGCGGAGTCCTCGAAGCGAATTGCGTGAGCGCGATGTGTACTTCTCGCGGACGTTTTTGACACTCTTATTCTGGTAGCCGCAGGTCTTTAGCCCAATGCCGGTGATTTAGAGGATAACCGTTGCCTTGGCATAGGTTTGCGTCGGTTGTTCGGGCTTTTTATGGCGGGGTTACTTTTTCATCTTCCGCTTGATAACACGCGGATATTGACGGTTGCGGGGAGCGGACAATTTCTGCTGGCGAACCTCGGCGAACAGCCGCTCATACCACTCCGCCGGCGCTCGGCTCAGCACCTCGAGCAGCTGGCACTGGATGGCCCTAAGCGAGTCCAGAAACGAGAGGCAGTCGTTTGTTCGCCGACGTGAATCGGTCGGATGACGAGGTCGCGGACAACGCCTGTGTCACTTATCCGATCACGAACCCGAAACAATCTACAATCAACCGATTGACACAAAATAACAAACGACAACAATTTACGACTAAAAAATTTAATTTTATATTTCGAACTATGATCATTTAGATACGTCTGGACTGGTCTCATCGGCTTGGTTCACAGATCGCAGTGAAGGAACGAGGGCGATCACCGCCATGATCGGCAAGAAATAATGCGAAAAGGTTCGGTGCAGCAGTAGCAGGGTAGCACAGTAGGCAAGATTTGCCGCGATCCAAGCCGTGTGGGAGGAACGGATTTTCCACACATTCAAGGCGGCTGTCGCCGCCGTAACGGCAAGGATTGCTAACGTTGGAGTATATTGGTGCAGACTCTGCAAAAGCGGTCGCCACGAAAAACGTCCAGCGAAGGCTGCGCTGTCAAAAGGGGTCAGCGAGAGCAGGGTGACACGGAGAAATTCGTCCGCATTCCAGCACAAAAATGGTCCGACGAAGACGAAGCAGATCCCTGTAGCTAGAGCGGTTTGGCCGATAGCCACCTTCCAGCCATAACGCTGCAACCAGTATGGTGCCAATAGCAGGCCGTATACACCGAAGGTTTGATTGACCGCCACGGCGAAGCCGAGGGCGAAACCTTGGAGTCGCGGGCCATCATTTAGGATTGTAACACCCAACAACATGAGGGCGAAAACGCTTATAGGGTACTGCGTCTCCGCGCTGTAGTACGTCCAAGCCGGGAATAACATCAGTGTCGGCAAAGCCAATCGGCCAAATGATGTCGGCGCTCGACACGCCGCCAGCAGCACGGTGCCGCACTCCGCCAAGAGATTCATCATCCGATAGTCGAAGCCCAGGAGTTTGGCTGGGCCATAGTACAGAAATGTCCCTGGCCAATACGGCATAGCCGGAGGCGGTTTGTCTATGTACGGAAACTCACCCCGTATCAGGAAGTTCCAACTCCTGTCGATAGTCGAGAGCATATCCCCGCCGATTTGCTCGAACGGAAGGGCCGAGTACGCGGCAATCCTAACGAGCAAAAGCAATACGAGTGCCCCACCGACTTCGACCCACACAGAACTCGACAACCGCCAAGCCGCAACGAACCAACCTGCGATTACCGCGATCCCAACGGCAGTCACCCAACTCGGCGGTTCGGCCACGCATGCGATATACCCGCGAATTCCGTCACTCTGTAGGTTCAAAACTGTAAACACCGAGATGAGTACCATCGGACTGTAACGGATTGGCTTTCCCCCCTCGCTGCGGATGAATCGCCGAGGCAGTCCGGTCAGTGCCAACTCGGCCAGGACGGCGAAAAACGCGAACGAGACCCCGACGCCCAAGGCCAGTTTCACCGTCCCACGATTCTCGATCCTGCCAAGCTTCGGAATCGGGATGGTAGTGCGTGTCTCAATGAACTTCTGCGCCGCAAAGACCGTCGTGAGGGCAACGAGCAAGGTCAATCGATAGCGGGGAAATGCGGCGGTAATTGTGGAACTCCAGGTGCCATGAGGTCTGGGGCGAACGAACAGCAGTCGTGATTATTCTGTGCATTTTGACTAGCTGTACTGATTAATCTAGCATGGCCTAGTCGAGGTAGAACGCACTGAAGCTATAACTTCAAACAATTTCGACTTTCGTTCAGAGGACGTCAACACAATTATGCCCATTCGGGTACGGTTCAAAACCGGGTTGCCGTTTTGTGGATTTTGCCATTCTTGGCGAGCGAGGATGGCTTACGCGGTCTTTAACCGGCTAAAGACCTGCGGCTAGCAGAGAAAAAAGAACGAAGGACGTATCTGCCACCCAAAATCACCGCGTTTTGAACCATGCCGATTTTTGCGTGGTTCACTCCCCGCGCTCCGCTTCGCAAAGCCTTCGCGTCGCGGCTAAGTTTTAAACCAAATCCGGGTTGCGGACGGGGCGGAAGTCGATGACTTCCATTTCGATGGAGCGGTAGCCGTTCCATTCGTTGATTTTTGGCGTGAAGACGATGGAGCAGATGCCGCCGGCGGAGACGAGTTCGTCGTAGCGGTCGCCCATTCCGAACGCGACGGCGCGCATTTTGATGCTCTGTTGGCGAACGCGAAAGCTCAAGTGTTGCTCGTTCGTGCCGATTTTTTTTGGTGGGCCTTCGAGCGTCAAGTCGGTGGCTAATAGTTTGGGCCGCGGGTTGTCTGCGCCGTACGGTTCGAGTTTGTCGATGTCTTTCATTAACCCGAACGTGAGTGCCATCAGTGGCACCTCGGCGTCGATAACCAGTCGTGGGGCGGGTGTGCCATCGGGGAATTGCTGGCGAACGTAATCGTTGAATGCCGCACGGAAATCGGCCAACTTCGAGGGCCGCAATTTCACCCCGGCGGCCATCGCGTGCCCACCGTGGCCGAGGAGATGTTCGTCGCACGCTCGCAATGCCATGTGCAATTCCACGCCGGGAATCGAACGCCCCGACCCCGACGATGCGGCATCGTTGGCCTTTAAGGCAAACAAAATCACGGGGCGGGCATACTGATCGGCCAAGCGGCCGGCGACGATCCCGATCACGCCTTGATGCCATTCGGGCGAACCCAGCACGAGCGCGGCATCGTTCGCGAATCCTTCGGCTTCGATCATCTCTCGCGCCTGAATACCGATCTTGCGCTCGATACTTTGACGCTGCTGGTTGTAACCGTTGAGGCACTCGGCGAGGTCGTGCGCCCGCGTTGCGGATTTCGTCGTCAGGAGTTCGACGACGAGCATCGCACACCCGAGGCGACCGGCGGCGTTGAGCCTCGGTGCGATTTTGAAACTGACATCTTCGGCCTTGATCGCCGCGCCGTTGAGGCCGACGACATCAATGAGCGCCTTCAACCCGAGTGATGGTTTCTCCGCTATGCGCTTCAAACCGTGCTTGACGCAGATGCGGTTTTCGTCGCGAAGCGGTACCACATCGGCAACGAGGCCGAGCGCGCCGAGGCCGACGGCATCGAGCAGGAACTCACGCAGTTCCGGCGTGACTTTGTCGCTGGCACTGAATCGCTGCGCAACCGCCCACGCGAGTTTGAACGCCACACCGGATCCGGACAGCCCGCCGAAGGGATAGTCGCCGGGCAGCCGCGGGTGAACGACCGCCGTGGCGTTTGGAATATCATCCAGCATTTCGTGGTGATCGGTGACGATCAGATCAAGCCCGATTCGCCGCGATTCTTCCGCTTCTGCAATCGCGGTGATCCCGCAATCGACGGTAATTAACAGCGCCACGCCGCTTGCTTTTGCTTGCTGAATTGCCTCGATATTCAGGCCATATCCTTCGTCCAAGCGGTGCGGTACGTAGAAATCGGCTTTGCCCCCAAGTTGTTCGATCAGCCGAATGAGGATGGCCGTACCGGTCACGCCGTCCGCGTCGTAATCGCCGAACACGCGGATGAGTTCGCGGTTGCGGATCGCGTCTGTGATGCGATCGACGGCGGCCGTCATACCCGGCAAGCGGCTCGGCGCGTGCAGTCCCGCGAGTGGCGATTCGAGGAACCGCAGCGCCTCCGCAGGGTCCGTCACATGGCGATTAAGTAGCAGTTGCGCGACGACGGCCGGCACGCGGATTTCCGCCGACAGCCTTCGGATCGCATCGTCCTGATGGGGCAACAAGTGCCATTGCTTCGCGACAGCTGCCACGGGTGAACCTCGGTGCGTAACCTTTTGCGTATCGGTTCATGCTATCCCGATTGATGGGCATTTCCTACGGACGCGGCGCAATTGGGCCGCGTGGCACATCCGATTATTCCATTACAAGCGGCAAACACTTTTGGAATCTCGCGGAAAATTGTTTAAGTCGCGTCATGGCTGATGCGCGCGCGGTCGATGAAAGGAATAAGGGTTCAGGGGATCGTTCCCTTACACCGGCTCAAACTGCGCGGGGGCGTGTGTGCGGGCCGTACGGAGATTTCACACCGTGATGACTTCCATTCTGTTGACGACGGCACTCATGATGGGTGCCGACACTGGCCCATGCGGCGATGGCTGCGCGAAGCCCGGCTTGCTCACGAAGATCAAGTCGCGGTTGGCTTCGATGGGTTCGTCGTCGTGCGAACCGTGCGGTTCGCCGCTCATTGCACGACCGTTGTTCGGCGATTCGTGCGGCGGCCCTGGCCTGCTGACGAAGATCAAAGCCCACTTCCAGCATGGCGATTCAGCCGCTTCGCCATGCACGGATGTCATATACCCCGCAACCGTCGTTGCAAGCACGCCATCAGCGTGTACGCTCGCACCGGCACCGAACGCGGTCATCGTCGCGCCGGCGACGGAGGCACCGAAAGTGATGCCACTGCCGGAGGCACCGAAAGCCGTCGAGCCGGTGAAAGCCGTCGAGCCGAAGAAAAGTAACGAAATTTCGATCCCGCAAGTGCAAGCGCCTGCCATCGATCGCAAGCCGTTGCCACGTGTCGCGGGGCCGAAAAGCCCGTTCTAAATCGTGATTGTTCCCACGAAGCCAACGCGAATGCGCTGGCTCCTTCGTTACCTAAATTGTGCGAAACCCCTGGACGCCCACATAGGATGATTCTGAAACGATATTTTACGCACGGATGTACGCGGAGCAGGGGGCACGATGAGCGGCGGAACCGGTGTGGGCGGTGGGGAGGTCGCGAATAAAATTTCCCGTCTGATGGAAGAACGGGGCTGGAATCAGGAAGATTTCGCACGAATATCGAACTTGAATCGACATACCGTGCGGCACATACTCAACGGCGGGCCGAACCGGCGATTGCGGAACGCCACCGTCAGCCAGTGTGCGGAAGCGCTCGGGTTGACTGTACACGAACTCCGCACGTTGCCGCTCGAACGGCTGTTGCCGCGGATGCACGGCAAACCGCCCGCCGACGAGGAAGCCCTCAAGGTTCTCCACGATCGCGCGACACTTCCGGACCTGGTGAACTGGCTCGACCGCAACCAGGATCGTGCGAGGGAACTACGCCCCGACGAGATTCTCGAACTTCTCGAATTGCAAAATCCGGGTGGCCCACTGGAGAAACTCGGCGTCGATCGCTTCGTCGATCAGATCGAACGCCGTCGCGCTCTCGTTCACAAAATTCACGCCTTGGCAGCCACGGAATATGTCGAAATGCTTGAGACGCTCATCGGCCTGCTGTTCGACAAAGTCACGCAGGCGGCCGCGAAGCGGTAACTTCGAGTGCGTCCACCGCGCGGCTATATTCGACGCTCGCCATGCCTTGCGTTTTGTCCTTGAATTCCTGGCGTTCGCTTAATCTGAGGCGACGATACAAATTCGTCGCGTTGCACGTGAACCCCGGCTCGCCGCACGCCATTCCGGGTAGTAACGCGAACGCGGTGCTGCGTCGCACATCGGTGCCCATTCGCGTGGGGTGCAACAAACAACCCGCTCGCGAATCTTCGACATAGCCAAGGAACGCGCAGCAAGTGCGGTTGGCGAACCATGTGCGGATCAGTGGGCCGAAGCCCGGCAGTAGGAAAAGTGGCGCGAACAAAAGTGGCGAGAACCGCCGCGTACGCAGTTCGAATAAAATCCGTGCGAGAAACGATGGCGGGTGATTCGGTGTACAGAACGATCTTTGAAACCGTTCGGTTTGCCTGCGAAGTTTGAAATGGAGTGACACGTCACTCAGTTTTTTGCCTCGGCAACAGGCGACGCACGACTGCGTGCGGGTCTGGCAGAGTGGGGCCGGGTTCGCTTCGATTACTTCGAGAGGGTGCATTTCGGGCACGGTTTCACGCGGTTCAAGTAATGGAAACCGCACTCCGGACACGACCACACTTTCCCCCGCGTCATCTCGTCGATCATCTCCTCGGACCGCGTCGGCGACATGCCCAGACGCTCTAACTTTCGCCGAATCGTCTCTATGCTTTTCCCGGCTTCGAGTTCCTCGTAAAGCTCGGCGGCGTAATCTTGCGAGGAATCTTTCGGCGCACGATATTCGAGAACATCTTCGCGGAACGCGCCACCACATTCGCGACATTCGACGTGCCGTTCGGAACCGCCCACGGGAAAGAGCGGGATGAAGTAGACTGTGAACCAAGGCCGCGTCGACTTCAACTTGTACGGCACTTTTTCGGAACAACGCGGGCAGTGAAACTCCCCGCTATCGACCGTCCACGAGATGCCGCGTGTCCCGAAGAAAATAATCGGCATGTGTCGCAATCCTCATATTTCGCAATGGCCTAGCCCGCGTTCGTGCCGACGGCACGGTAGTCTTCCATCGCGCGGGCGACGGCGAGTGGTAGCACTTTGCGGATGCGTCGGCCGCGGCGAATGTCGGCCCAATTTTTGA
>JAYSYI010000609.1:0-3024 GCA_043727665.1 Limnoglobus sp.
CTGTTGGTGGTCGAAGTGCAAGGCGCGGCGATGGTTCGGGCCAAGTATGCGGGCGAGCATCTGTCGGTGTTTTTGCTGCCGCCGAGTTGGGAGATTCTGGAAGCGCGGTTGCGAAATCGCGGCACGGAAGACGATGCGAAAGTGAATGGCCGACTGCGAACGGCCCGCATCGAATGGGAACGACGGAACGAATTCGACGTTCGGTTGACGAACGATCAGTTGGGCGACACTGTGCGGGCGCTCGAGGCCCTGATTCGCGAACAATTTACCGCAAGGGGATTATCGTGCACGACGACCTGAAAGAAGAGTTCATCGTCAACAAGGTGGGCGGACGCTTCAAGCTGTCCACGCTCATTCAGAAGCGAATGGTCGCGCTGAACACCGGTGCGAAGCCGTTGGTGAACAACCACACCAAAGACAAGCTCGCCATCGTCATTCAGGAAATCCTCGAAGACAAAATCTACCTCGATGTCAGCGGCGAAGCGCTGACGCGCAACACGACGGCCACCGCCAACATCACCGGCAACGTCTTCGGCGGCAACAAGCCCGCACCGATCCCCACCGTGCAAGCGACCGACGCCGAGTAAGCCACTTCGATCTGACCGCCGATCTTGACGGCGCGTCTCCATTCGGCGTAACCTCCGGACGATGAAATCGTTCCGGAGGCTGATATGCCTGCAGAGTTATCGACCGTTAGCGAACCGACGACGCCGATTGGCTGGCTGCCACATCTGTGGCGACACGTGCTGTTTCCCGGCTTTCCGGATGCCAACGTGCGGGTTCGTTTGTTGCCATTGCTCTTCGTGTTGCTGCTGCCCGCGTTGCTGTTGTACCCGAGTCGTTCGTTCCATTTGCTCGAACCGGACGAAGGGCGTTACGCACAAATCCCAAAGGAAATGCTCGATCGCGGCGAGTGGGTCGTCCCGACGCTGCAAGGCGAACCGTATCTCGACAAGCCGCCGCTGATGTACTGGCTCGTGAAGCTGAGCTACCAATGTTTCGGCGTTAACGAGGCGGCGGCGCGGCTCGTGTCTGCGATTTGCGTACACCTCACCATCCTGTGCATCTATCTGATTGGCCGAAGAAGTGTCGGCGAACGCGCCGCGTTCTGGGCCGCGATGCTGCTCTGCGTGGCACCCGGTTACATCGCCGTCGCGCGGCTATTATTGCTCGACGGACTGCTCACGCTGTGCGTGACGCTATCGATGTTGTGCGGCTTCGAGGCGGTGCGTACGGGGCGATTCTTGCGCCTGTGGTGGGTGGCCGCCGCCATCGCGTCGGGCCTCGGCTTCCTCACGAAGGGGCCGATCTCGGAGATCCTGCTCCTGCCGCCGCTGTTCGTTTTCGCGTGGCTTTCCGGGCAAGCCGCCGTCGTGCGCTTTCGGCACGTGGCCCTGTTCGCGTCGATCGTCGTGGCTGTGAACGTCCCGTGGTACGTGGCGATTTATATGCGCGAACCGGCGTTCCTGATGCACTTTTTCTGGGACCACAACGTCATGCGGTTCCTTCAGCCGTTCGACCATTTGCAACCGGTCTGGTACTACGTGCCGATTCTCGTCGGCGGGTTGCTGCCGGGCACGCTGCTGTTCATTCCGTACGTGTGGAACCTGCTAAAAGGCACGCATACCGTGGCGATGTCGCGCTCGCCGGCGGGCGGGTTCTGGTTGCTCGCGGGCTGCTGGTGCATGTTGTTTTTCAGTATCTCTGGGTCGAAGTTGCCGACGTACATTCTGCCCGCATTCCCGTTTCTGTGCCTGGCGCTCGGCGAATTTGTCGCGCGTTCGCGCTGGAATCACGCGTGGGGCACGCGCGGCCTGATCGGCGGTTTTGCCGCGATGATCTTTGCCGCGCACACGTTCGCGATGCCGTGGTACGCCAAAGCGCGTTCGCCGTTCGGCGACCCCGAAGCGATTGCCGCTTTCATCGCCGACGACACGGTGCCGGTCGTCACGTACCCGCGAAACTGCGATTCGCTGGCGTTCTACACGGGCCGCTCCGACTTCGACCGCGTACGCAGCAAAGGCGTCAACGATCTGATCGTGGAAATGCACCATCGCCCGCGCACGGTGGTCGTGTTCACGCACCGCCACTCGTTCGAGGCATTCCAGTACGCGATGCCCGACACACTCGTCGTTAGCGAACGCAAAAGCTTCGTGCGGAAGCCAACGAACGTGTTCGAGAAATGGCTTTGCGCTTCGCCGTGGGGCCTAATCGATGTCGCCGTGTTCGAACCGGCACGCCCCAGCACGGCCCGCGCACAGAAGCCGTGAGCGGGATCGCCATGAAAATCTCGGTGATCGTTCCGGTGTTCAGCGAAGCGAGTGTCATCGCAATATCGCTTGCGAACCTTCGCGAACAGAACCCGCATGAAGTGATCGTTGTCGATGGTGGCAGTACCGACGGTACGCGGGAGATTGCGAGCCAATTTGCAGATCGCGCGATCGAATCGGTGCGGGGGCGTGCGAACCAGATGAACGCGGGGGCGGCACTGGCCACAGGGGATGCGCTCTTGTTTCTGCACGCCGATTGCACGCTCGAAACGGGGGCGTTGCGCGATGCCGTGCGGTGGTTGCAAAAGCCGTGGGTGGCGGCGGGTTGTTTCCAGATGTGCGTACCGACACCGGGCTTTGGCTACCGGTGCATCAACGCCGCCGCAACGGCGCGGGTACGGCTCATCGGCATTCCGTATGGCGATCAAGGCCTATTTTTGAAGCGAAAAACCTTCGACGCCATCGGTGGCTTTCCGGCGGTTCGCTTCCTCGAAGATGTGCATATCGGCCAGCGGTTGCGGCGAAAGGGCCGCGTCGTCGTCTCGCCGCGGCGGATTTTCGTCTCGGACCGACGCTGGCGCAAGGTCGGCCTCGTGCGGCAGACCGCACGCAACTGGGCGATCACCGCATTCGCTGTCATGGGGGTGTCACCGGATACGCTGGCGGCGTATTATCCGACCGTGCGCTGACTGGTATTCCCTTTCTGCCGTCGATTCGCGACACTCTGTCGCAGACTGCCCGCAATCTTCGTTAA
>JAYSYI010000610.1:0-9190 GCA_043727665.1 Limnoglobus sp.
CCCGTAGCGAATTTATCGTCGCGCCGATCTTGCTCGCGGTCCGCGAATTGTCGCACGATCGCATTACGATCCTCTCGGGGCAACGCCTCGACGTCGACCTTGCACGGCGTTTGGTCGGCGAATGCGATTTCATTCTCGCTCGCTCCGTATCGGTGCCTCGGTTACGCGCCCCGCTCATGGCGGTGGTCGAAGCGAAGCGGAACGACATTGACAGTGGCCTCGGCGAGTGCCTCGCGCAGATGGTGGCGGCCCAACTTTACAACGAGCGCGCGGGCGAACCGGTTCCCACCGTGTTCGGCTGCGTGACGACCGGAGAAGTCTGGCAGTTCCTCGGCCTCACGGGTACGGTTGCCATCCTGCATCGCCCGAGAATGTTCATCGATGAAGTGGGAAACTTGTTGGCGGTATTCGCGCGGGCCGTCGGTGAGGAATCGCCATCGCTGTGAACTCGTTCGACTATTGCCGGCGTGCCGTTCGCAGTGCGAAGAGCAACTTCTCGCTGGCGTTCTACCTGCTGCCGCCCGATGCACGCCGTGGGATGGATGCCCTCTACGCATTCATGCGGGCGACCGACGATCTTTCCGATGACACTGGTACGTCAGTCGAGAAACTCGCGGCGATTTCGGACTGGCGACAAGGCACAGAATGCGCGCTATCGGGCAAATATTCGCACCCAATTCATGCGGCACTTCACCACACGGTTCGAACGTTTCAAATTCCGCCGCGTTACCTGTTCGACGTGATCGATGGCGTCGAAGCCGACCTCGATATCGTGCGATTTGCCACATTCGACGAACTCCGCCCCTATTGTTATCGCGTGGCGTCGGCGGTCGGTTTGGCGTGCCTGCCGATCTGGGGTTGCCGCAACCCGGCCGCAGCAGTGCCTGGCGAAGCGGTCGGCATCGCGTTCCAATTGACGAATATTCTCCGCGACCTCGGCGAAGACCGCGACCGCGGCAGGGTCTACCTTCCGCAAGACGACCTCGTACGCTTCGGTTGCCCAGCGGAAACCTGGTTACCCACCGACCCCGCATTCCTCGCAATGATGCAATTCCAAGTGTCGCGTGCCGAGCAATTTTACCGCGACGGCGAAGCGCTCAACGAGTATCTTTCGCCGTCCGGCCGCGCAATATTCTCGGTGATGACTCGCACCTACCGGGCACTATTAGCGGAGATCGTACGAAGGCAGTTCGCTGTGTTCACGGACCGCATCCGAGTGGCAAAGTGGCGCAAAATGGCCACATTCGCCGCCGCCTGGCCAATCAAATGGGGATTTTAGCCCATCGAAGTGGCGCACATTTTTAACGGCTAAAGACCTGCGGTTACCAGAAAATAAATAACAAAGTACGCAACTTCTACCCAAAATCACCGTTTTTTGCACCATGCCGACTAAATCATACCGCCAAGGCTACGCGGTCGGTTGAGTAATAGTTTCGGTGGTCGCCTATGCGGCCGGTGCATCAATGGTCAATTCGGTTGCGACACCATCAAAATCGCTTTTTCCGTTTCGTTTTCTTAGGCAGGCAGGCTTTCGGCGAAGTAGCGGATCCAGTTCCCGTGCATGATGCCTGCGATGTCGGCGGCGGGGTAGCCGCGTTTTTCGAGCATCGCAGGAATTTTTTGCAGGTCGGCAATCGTGTTGAGGTCGGCAGGTGACTGGTCGTAACCGAAACCACCGTCGAGATCGCTACCAATCCCGATCTGTTTTGCATTTCCGGCGAGTTGGCACATATGGTCGATGTTATCGACGGCCCGCTCGATCGTGACGATCGGCTTTGTAACGCCGCGAACCCAGCCTTCCTGAAGCATGATCGCATCGAACGAGATGCCGACGACCCCGCCGCGTTGGAACACCGATTTCAGTTGCTCGTCGCTGAACTGACGCTGCCAGTTGCAGAACTTTCGCGCGTTCTGGTGGCTCGCGAGAATCTTGCCGCCGAAGCGGTCGGCGACTTGCCAGAATGCATTATCGGAGAGGTGCGTCATGTCGAGAATCATGCCGAGTTCTTCGATGTTTTTCAGCAGTGGCAAGGCATCGACCGCCAGCCCGACTTCGCAGCGCGTGCCACCTCCGTAGCGGTTCGCGCCGTAGTGCGTGATACCGATCGCACGTAGACCGTTGTCGAACCACTCGCGGATATTTTCCGGGTCGAGCACCGCATCGGCGCACTCCATACTCAGCACGAAACCGAACGGCACATCGGCCCCGCTCAGTGCGGCATCCGCGTGATCGCGGAACGCTTCTCGCGTTCGCAGCATCTTCACGTAACCGCTCTTTTCCATTGCACGGTAGTACGCCAGGTGCGCGTGTGCCATCGCGTAACAGGCTTCAGGCGAAGTCATTCCGAGCGGGTGATTAATCTGTTGTTCGAGCCGCGCGATCAGCGTCGCCACGCCGATTTTCACCTCGGCACGCTTCAGTTCGGGGAATGACGTCGTGTTCGTTTGCCGACCAGGATCGGTCAAACCGAGGAGCTTTTCTTGAACGCGAATGTCGGCAACGGCCATGCGCATATCGCGGTTCCAGTCGACGCCATTCATTGCGAGGTCGAGGTGAGCATCGAATATCAGCACGGGCATACTCCAGGGTGGAAATGGTTGGCAGTGCATCGCAGTATCAGCTCATGGT
Organism: Limnoglobus sp.; assembly: GCA_043727665.1. Lineage (GTDB taxonomy): Bacteria > Planctomycetota > Planctomycetia > Gemmatales > Gemmataceae > Limnoglobus. Next base: position 2,630 of record JAYSYI010000610.1, read on the forward strand.
ACGATCGATGCGGTGTGAAGTGAATATGGGAAGGTGCAGGTTAAGCATGAAAATACCCTCGTTTTCATTGGGAAAACGAGGGTATTTACAAGTAGCGAGGGCCGGGTTTGAACCGGCGACCCATCGCTTATGAAGCGATTGCTCTAACCACTGAGCTACCCCGCCAACACTCTTCAATTTACATCCGAACTGCTAGCTGGCAAGTATCTCTTCGCAGGTCGTCGGGTATCGTTCGACCGGAGCATCCCCTAATACCCGCAGCTTTCCTGATCCGAAGAGACTGCGTAGCCGAAATAGACTCGCACATCGGGCAATGTTCGGCTAAACTGTTCTTACCGCCGTACTCTCTCACCTTCCCTCGCGGAGCTTTGCCGCAATGCGTTACGCTCTCTTTTCGCTCGTTGCGTGGCTTTCACTCTCACTAATCGGTACCACTGCGCCGCCGGTCGTGCCACCCGATTTTGCCCAACCGCAGTCGCCGCCGAAACCGGCACCTTTCCCGATCAAGTACATCGATCAGGGGCAATTCGACCCGCGGCTCAAGGGTTACACCACCCCAGAAGGCTTTAAACTCGAAATCGTCGCAACCGATCCCGTCATCATTAACCCCGTCGGCATGACCTTCGCGCCCGATGGTACGCTGTTCGTTCTCGAATGGGCACCTGACCCATACAGCGATGGCCGTTGGTTCGAGTTCAAGGAAACCTTCCGCTACCGCGATGGCACCACTAAGCAGGTCGCCACGATGAAGAAATTCATCAACGACCCGTTCAAACAACTCACGTACAACGCCGCAAAAGGCATATACGAATCGGCGAAGGTAATCATCACCGACGAACTGCCATCGACGGTGGTGTATCACGATGGCTGGCTGTACACCGCGAGCCGGGGCACCGTGCGGCGTTACCGCCAGTCATTGCCGAACGGGCTGTGGGACATGAAGGAGACGATCGCACAAGGCTTTTGTGGGTTCCACCACCATCAAGTGTCGGGCCTGACGTTCGGTAACGATGGCAAGTTGTACATCACAAGCGGCGACGACGACAACTTCGCGGAAGGCTCCGATGGCAGCCGCGCAACGGTGATGCGTGCGGGTGCCGTATTCCGCTGTAACCCCGATGGCACGCAACTCGAAACCTTCTCGCAAGGCTATCGCAACCCGTATCGCGACTTGGCTTACGACGACAAATTCAACTGGTTCCACGCGGATAACGACAACGAAGACGGCAGCAAGTTCACCGGCTGTCGCATCATGCACGTCGCCGAGGACACCGATTTCGGATGGCGATTGAAGACCGGCGCACGCTGTTGCCGTCCGGATAGTTTGCGTGGGGCCGTTGCGGGTGAGCTACCCGGCAAGGTCGCGCCGATGATCAAAACGGGTCGCGGCTCGCCCGCTGGCTTGCTCATATACAACGACTCGCGGCTCCCCGCTCACTACCGCGGCCTGCTTTCGTACCCCGACGTTTACCGCAAAACGATCCGCAGTTATCGCGTCAAACCGAACGGCTCGACATTCGATATCGACGCGGAATTCGAACTGCTCAAGAGCGAAGATCCGCTGTTCCGCCCCTGCCAAATGGTCACCGGGCCAGACGGCGCAATCTACATTTGCGACTGGCGTACGGACTCCGGCGGTGCGGGCAAACTCTGGGGCGACGGCAAAAATGGCCGCATCTACCGCATGAAGTGGGTCGGCACGAAGGAACACCCCGAACTCCCGCTCCGCGGCATGGATTCGTGGGCGAAACTCACCAAGGCGAGCAACGATGAACTCGTGGCCAAACTCTCCGCCATCGACTTCAGCGATCGGCTGATCGCACGCGATGAACTGATACGCCGTGGCGAAACGTCGCGCGGTGTGGTACTGCGAAAAATCGTGTCGGGAACGATCGACCCGAATGGACGCCTGCCCGCACTGGGCGTGCTGCAATCGTACTGGAATAGCGATGTCGAAGACCTGTTCCGGCTGTTAATCAACGACGAATCGGCCGACGTTCGCCGCGTGGCCATCGAAGCACTTGGACTGCGTGGGAAGCCGAAAGACACGCGAATTCACGATACGCTCGTTCGTGCGATGACGGACAGCGAACCGACTGTTCGCCGTGCCGCGATCCTTGCAGTGGGCCGTATCGGAGCAGACGGTGCCCCGAATGCGGTCGTGCAAGCGTGGTCGAACTTTGCCCGCGCAACCGACGGCAAAGATGCCTTCCTCGCCGATGCCTACCTGCGTTCGATCGAACGGCTCGGCCAGCCGGGGATCGATGCCCTGATCAAGGCTGCCGAAACCGGCGACAACGTGCTTCGCGACAAAGTGGCAACGGCATTCACCGGAATGCGAACGCGTCCCGCAGCCGATGCACTCGCGAAGTTAGTGACCGCAACGTACTTCACACCGGGGCAACGGGCCGACCTTGTTCGCTCGTATGCGAACTATCTGTTCGACCCCGCGATGTCGCTCGAGCCACTCGCGGCATACATGGCCATCCGCCCCACAGAACCAGCGGCAGTGAAAATCGCGGCACTCGAAGTCCTCGGCGCAACGGGCAATTTGACATCGGCAAACGGAAACGCCTTGGTGATGGCATCGCTCGATTCGCCCGAAGCCGAAGTGCGTTCGGCGGCCGTGCGTGCCGTTGAAGAAAGCCGCCTCGGGTCGGCGTTACCGAAACTGCTGGCGTTCGCAGCCGACGCGAAGAAGACCGCTGCAGACCGGATCGCCGTTCTTCAAGCCGTCCGCGTCACGGGTAACGCCACTGCCGTGAAACCGCTGCTCGATCTTATCGCGTCCAACGAAGTGACCACGCTCAAACTCGAAGCGTTGCGAACGCTATCGGCGATCGACATCGCACAAAGCCGCAGCATTGCCGAGAAGTGGCTCGACCTGAAAGACAACGTACTCGTGACGGAAGCGGTCGCAATACTCGGTGCGACCAAGGAAGGCGCGAAGCTCATCGGCGAGCGATTCGTCGCCAAGAAACTGCCACGCGAAATGTGGCCCAGCGTATCGGAGTCGCTACGCAAGTTCCTCGCCGACCCCGCGATCTTGAAACTTAACATGGATGTGATGAAAGGCGGGCTGTTACTCTCGACGGCACCCGCGGACATCGTGAAGGTTCGCGATCTCGTCGCCACCAAGGGCGACCCGAAGAAGGGTAAAGAACTCTACTTGAACTCCAAGGTACTAGCGTGCGTGAGTTGCCACAAGATGGAAGGCACCGGCGGCCAAGTCGGCCCCGATCTTACACGGCTCTGGGATACGCATAGTATTGAGAAAATCATGGAGTCGATCGTACAGCCGAGCAAGGAAATCAAAGAGGGATATCAAGCTTATCGCCTCAGCACGACCGCGGGCCAAGTGTATGTCGGGCTGAAAGTGTCCGAAAACACGAAGGAAGTCGTAATTCGCGAAGCGAACGGCAAGGACATCCGCGTGCCAAAAGGCGACATCGACGAACTTTCCACGTCGAAAGTTTCGTTAATGCCCGATGATGTGATTTCGCAAATCACCTACGATCAGTTCATCGACTTGATCGCATTCTTAAAGAGCAAAAGCGAACAGGAATCGATGCGGGTGGTAGTTGCGGTGAAGCCAGAGATTGTGAAACCCGTCATTGTGAAGCCGGAGATTGTAAAGCCAGCGATCGTGAAGCCAGTTGTTGAGAAGCCCGTGGTCGTTAAGCCGGTGATTGTTAAGCCAGAAGGTGTGAAGCCGAAGTAAATCCTCAACAAAAGAAGCCCAGGACGAAATCCTGGGCTTCTTTCTTATCATCATACATCGGAAAACTTCGCGTGCAGCTTTGGCATTCGATACTTCATTTCCTCTTCGTCGTCGAAGTCCCACTCTTCACCGGCGGGCACATCGACATTGTCTTTGCCGCCGTGGGCCGCTTCGAGTGCTACATAGTACTCATGGTGGTCATCGCCACCCGTGACGGCGCAATAGGCATCGGCAGCGGGGTAGCATTCGCAACTTGCATTGTCGGGTTCACAAGTCACGTTTGCAAGCGTATCCGCATCCTTTAATGCGGCTTCGTACACACTTTGGCCTTGCAACAATAACCACGACCGAAAGTCCATGAAGCCATCATCGGAGCAACCGCCGTTCATGATGTATCTGGCTCCCCACAACTTCCACGTATACGCCTCGCTATGAAACTGATCCCACATATGTCCAAACGCCAAGATCTCCGCCGGTTCGAGTTTCGCAAGACACTCCACGAGCGTTTCCGCCTGCGCTTCCGGGCCGGAATTCTTCGTCGAGTCGATCCATTTCCAGAATTCCTCAGTCGTCATTATGATGCGATGCTCCAGGTCGAAATACACTGTTTTAATCACAATCACTCAAATCGTGTTCGCCCAATTTTCGACGGCCAAGCCAGAAATCGCCTTAAAATCGCCATCCATTGTCACGATTGACGTATTTCCCATCGAAAGAGCGATTGCGGCAATACTGATGTCATTTTGGCCAACGGTCCGACCGATTTTTTTCAACTCGAACGCGATCCGCGCATATTCGAATGCCGCTCCAGTATCCATAAACCATAACTTCCATTCTTTCAGAGCATCGTGAATCCGCAGGATGTTGCGGTCCCGATGGGGACTTCCCTCGGCGCGAAAAGCCAATTCGGCAAGCATCTGCCCTGCAATACCAATTCGATTCCCTTTGGCATTCTCTAACCTGGTTCGCTCGTACACACCACGTTTGCGGTCGAGGTATAGTCCAGCAATTCCGGTGTCGAGGATATAGCGTCTCATCGAAACACGTCCTCGAGGCCCTTCTCGGCGTTGTCGATGCTGTATTGATTAACCTTGCGCTCCCACTCATCGAGATCAGCTGCCACATCATCCGGGATATCGAGTGGCTGAAATCTCTCCATCGCCGCTTGTACGCGAGAGATTTCCTCGGCGGACATTGGTCCATCGTCTCGATCGTCCCCGGAAGTAACTACAACTTCGGTACCTTCGGGCAAGTCGATCGGCTCGTCGACTTCCACCCGTCCGTTACGGATGACGCCCTTCAACAGTAGCAAACTCATGTTTCTCCCCTTAATTGGTTACGTCACTTTAGCAGTTGGCATATACTTCCGTGGGCCACTCTTTCCAGTTTCGCGATTGACGCCAAAATGCCAGGGGGTTGTCGTAGACGATCTTTTGAATCGTCGCTTCTGGGTGGCCGCGTCGCTTCATTTCTTGCATGAGTTCGGGCACCGCGAGCGAATCCGATTTGCCCCAATCGCCCGCCGAGTTCGCCATTATGCGATCCGTGCCGACGATCTCGATAATATCGCAAGCCCGGGACGGCGTACACTTCGTCGTCGGGTACAGCGTCATCCCGCACCAGAAGCCATTATCGAGTGCCAACCGCACCGTATGTTCCTCCACGTGATCGACGCAAACGCGGTGCGGCTTCACGCGGCGATCCCCCTTCAGCATGTCGATAATCATCCGCGTGCCCTTGTATTTGTCCTCCAAGTGCGGCGTATGAATTAGCACGAGTTCGTCGGTTTTCATCGCCAAATCGAGGTGCTCTTGAAAGATCGTCGCCTCGTTCGTGGTGTTCTTGTTTAGGCCAATTTCGCCGATGCCCAACACGTTCGACTTCGACAAAAATTCCGGAATCAGCGCGATGACATCGCGCGACAAACTCACGTTTTCCGCCTCTTTCGCGTTGATGCAGAGCCACGCATAATGCCGAATGTGGAACAGCGCCGCCCGCTTCGGCTCGACCTCCGTGAGGTGCCGAAAGTAATCGTGAAACCCCGCCGCCGTCCCACGGTCAAACCCCGCCCAAAACGCCGGCTCCGAGATCGCCGCACACTGCGAATACGCCATCCGCTGATAGTCGTCCGTCGTGCGCGAAATCATGTGAATATGCGGGTCGATGTAGTTCATCTGAATCCCCCTAGTATTTGCTACACCAAGTTGAAATCGAGCGAGTCGTCTTCCACGGCGGTGGCTTCGTCGGTTTCGGGGACGATGGCGGCGGTGGCTTTCAGGCCGACGAACTCGGCTGCGGTCGGGGTGCCGACGCAGAGGAACGTGTTGCCATCCGAGCCGAGCAACAAGAACCCGGCGGAGGCTTCGAGGCCGCCGCGATAGCTGAACGGGAACTGAAAGATCGTGCCTTTTTTGAGTTCTGCCGTCAGTGCCGCACTTTCGTCTTGGGCCGTCAAGCGGTAAATGAGATGGACGTTGTGCGAGAGGTAATCGTCGATGCTCACCGTTTCGCCCAGCGATACCGGCGTGTCGAACGTCGACTTCACCGGCACGATCATGTTGCCCTGGATGTCCACCGCTTTCAGGTCGGCCTTTTTGCGCCACATCCCTTCAGGAGTCAGATAGGCGAGTGCGGTACCGCCAACGCCAACGATCGAATGCCCATCGGAAATCAGCGTCGCCAGTTGGCACGCCTTCCCGGATTCATCGACGACTTCGTTGTCGATGTAGCCATAGAGCTTGGATCGCTCGACTTTTTCGAGATCGAGAAGGACCGTGATACCTTGAAACACCACGGTCAGCGGCTTAGCCATGTGCAGACTCGGGGAAAGTAGCGAACGA
>JAYSYI010000611.1:0-9176 GCA_043727665.1 Limnoglobus sp.
ACTCGCGAAGATCGCCTTGCCGCGTTCGGCTTCCACGCTCAGTTTCCCTTCGCCCGCTGCGTGGGGCGACAACCGGAATGGGAACGAGTTCGTGTAAATTGCCAGGGAATCGAGGTCTTTCGACAATCCGCGCGTCGTCTGTTCGAGTTCGGCGAACTCGGTAAAGCTCGTTCGCGGTTTCATTTGCCCCTGCGCGAGGCCACGACCTTGCATCAGTTTTCCGCGTACGGTGTACTCGAAATCTTGCACCTCATCGCGGTCGGCGGACCAGTGGAGTGGGTGGGTGTGCGCGAGGCCGAACAGGTGTGTGGTGCGGCGATCGCCTTCGGGGTTCTGCCAGATGCGGCCGTCGCTCATGCCGTCGGGGTGGCACGACGAACACGAGACCCAGCCGGTGCCGCCCATCGGAGCGCGGGCCGTCTGAAACAGTTCCTTGCCGCGTCGCCATTCGGCGGTGTGCGCCGGTTCGCAAACCGTCACACTGTCGAGTTTACGCATTCGTGCATCGTGGATTGTCACCGCATAATCGAGCGTGTTGTAAACGTACACTTCCTTGCCATCGGGCCGCACGGCGATGGCGCGCGGGTGCTTGCCGAGCCGCACGATCCCCGCCGATTCGATCTCGCGGTAATCGTCGTCGTACACGCGCGACACGTTCATGTCGTTCGTTCCGGCGTAGATCGTGTAGAGGGTTTTGCCGTCCGGGCTGATCGCGGATTCCCACGGGTTCGCGGTCACGTACACGCCGTTATACGTGTCGAGTGCAATCGAGCGGCGACGCTTTTCGCCATCGGGTTTCGTCCACAAATCGCAGAACGAAATTTGCGGAAAGATCGAACCGCGTGCGTCGAAATGCGTCACGCGGCTACGGATGTGCGACAGGTACGCCTTCGATCGTTTCGGGTGCAACACGACGTGCCGAGCGAGGTTATCCGATTCGTAACCGCCCCACGAATCAGTCACTTTCCCGCTCGCAATATCCACGGCAATGAGCTTCGAAGTGAAGAATTCGGTTACGTAAAGCGTCGCTTCGTCGTGGGAAATCGCGATGCCGCGACAGTTGTCGCCGACTTTGAACGTCCGCAGTACCCGCTTTGCCGCCACATCGATTTCGCTCACCGTACCGGGGTAATCGTGTGTCACGAAGGCGCGTTTACCGTCCTTCGTCGTGACGATGCCGTACGGTTCATCGGCGACTTGCAAGATGTGCGTGATCGCTTTCGTGTCCGCATCGAGGAATAACACGCGGTCGTCGCCGTAGACCGTGACGAGGCCAGCCCCGCCCGCCCACGCCGCCGCTTCGGGGTGATCCCCGGCAGGCAGTTCGCAAATCTTCGTGCGCGTGGCGGTGTCGACCACCGTCACCGTTCCCGTGTCGGTGTTCGCAACGAGCAAGCGCGAACCATCGGCGGAGACATCTAAAAGGGAACTCGCGGAACCGGCGAAGCCAGGCAGTGCGACCGCCACCAACAACAGAAGCGAAGCGAACGAACGCATAATCGATAATCCTCGGGAATAAACACAATTGACGATGGGTGCGGCCCTCCCATGGTTCCACCATGGGCTACGTGAGCGATCCCTTCAGGACCGAAGAACTAGCACCGACCCTTAAGGGGTCGCTCTTTCAGCCCATGGTGATACCATGGGATTGATTGCATGTCTATTTCTTCGGCACCGTCCACAGGTGGAGCGTGTACTCTTCCGAGTTTTCGCCGGTGACCGTAATCGTCTTTTCAGGCTTCCATTCGCCGAGCGTGAAGCGGTGCGAGACGACGCGGGTGCCGGGTTTGAGCGTCTTCTTCAGCACCGGTTCAAGGAGCTTGCCGAGTTCGTCGCTCATGTACAACATCACCACAGTGGCATCGGAAAGATCCTTGATATCGAGCACGTCGCCGAGGCGGATTTCGACTTTGTCGTCGACCTTTGCATCCTTGGCTTTCTGCTTCGAATCCTTGACGCGTTCAGGATCGAGATCGACGCCGACGCCCTTCTTCGCGCCGCCCGATTTGACTGCCGCAATCACGATGCGACCATCGCCACAGCCGAGATCGTAAACGACATCGTCTTTGCCAACGTTGCCGAGTTTCAGCATCGCGAGCACGATGTCGTCCGGCGTCGGAACGAAGCGAATCACCGCTTTATCGCTCGGATCTTGTTTCGTGAGATCGACCGTCGGCGATTCGCCCCCTTTGAACTGCACGGTCTTTTTTCGTGTGATCGTCGTGTAGTTATTCGGTGCGAACTTCACCGTGAAATCGTACTCGTACAGCTTGCCCGCATCGACGATTGGCAGATCGAATTCGCGTGATTTGCCCGTCGTTTTCATGACTTGCGTTTCGATGGTCAACTCGGCTTCCTCGCTCGGCACGATCACGGTCAGCGTCGGTTTGGCAACCTTTTTCTCTTGTGCCACTGCACTCGTGGCCACGGAAGATAGTAGCCCGATCCAGAGGGCGAAACCAACGATTCGTACTCGCATGAGCATCGGCTCCCGCATGAAGGAAATTCCCGTTTCGGTCGTGGAGACAATTCTACACGAAACCGAACGAGTTTTCCTTACGGCTTACATCGGACTAATATCATCGTACCCGCACACACTGGAAATCGCCGTGGAACCAAACTCCGTCATTTCGTCGTTGCTCGCGCACTCGAACTACTTGCTATCGCTTTGGGTGGTGCATTTACTCGCGTCGTTCGCGCTCATCCTGATACTCGCGGCGCGGCCGATATTGCGTGCAGATGCACTGGCGATGCGCTTCGTGTTGCTGGCCTACGTTGGGTTTGCGATCACGCACCTGATGTGTATGCAATGGGTTCTGAAGCAGTGGGGCGTGCTCGCTGAGTTGTTGCACGATCGTCTGTCGCCCGATCAGTTGCTGAAAATGACCGGCTCCGGGCTGACCGAATCGCCCGATTTCATTTGGGTCGTGCCGTTCCATCTACTCGCCGATGCGTTCGTGATCTACGCGATCGTGAAGCTACGGGTTAAACCGCATCCATCGACGCAGAGTTTTTAACCGCGGAGGTAATACTTAGATTTTCTCCGCGTGCTCTGCGGTCAATGTTTGTGTTTTGAACCGCTCACTTCTGTTTGCGGATGTACTCCATTACGATGGTCTTTACTCGTGGCGGAAGCGCTTCGATCTCAGCTTCATCGAGTTTGCCGTCGTTGTTTTTGTCGTAATTTTTGAACTTGTCTTTGTACGCTTCGGGGATTTCGACGCCGCCTTTGGGAATCGCGACGGCTGCGGATTCGGGCTTTGCAGGGCGGGGTTTCTCGCGGTCGACGATGTACTCGACATAGCCGAGGTGCATTTCGTCGAAGGTTTGCGGCCCCCATTTCACAGTCTTCGTGGCATCGGGGTTCGCGGGGTTGTTCGTGCTGTTGTCGTACCACACGGTGAACGTCAGCGTGCTCTTTTCGGGTACGATCACGGGTTGCGTGAAGGTGTACGGCAACTGCCAGTTGAAGTCGTAATGGGGTACGTCCAGCAACGTCGTTGTTTTGCCGTCTGCGGTCGTCAGGTCGTAGCGGCACGCCTTGCCGCGCACGTGCATGTGCGGCATGAGGGAGGTAATCGTCACTTCCGTTGGCAGCACCAGCTTGCCCGTTTCCTTGTGGTTGTCGGCACCCGGCGGGATGCTGATACGCGGGTTCGCGACCGCGCCGACTTTGGCTTCGAATCGCGGTGCGCTCTTCGCATAGATCACGCCGATGCGAGTGCGGTCGGTGGTCGCTGTGCCATCGGGGGTGTAGTGCAGTTGGAGTTTCAAGATCGCGCCTTTGGGCAGCTTCTTCGCGTAACCATCGGGAAGGACAATCGCGCCGTTGCCGGGAACGTATGCGGCGAAGAAACCCTGGCGGTCGTCGCCTGCCGTATCGCTGATCGTTGGCCGCCCACCAGGGAATGCCTTCAAGATCCCGCCGCCTGGCGACAACACGTGAACGAGCACGTGATGGACGGTCGTCCGCGAACCCGGCTGCACTTCGATCGACTGCACCCATTTGTCTTCGTCGAGGTGCGTTTCGATGATGATGTTCTGGTACGGCATGATGCCCGTCGCTTTAATCTCGACCGGCTTCGGCAGTTGAAAAACGGCATCGGGTACGCCGATCTGCCAATCTTTCGGCCACGCTTTCGCGAGCGGCGCATCGGCCACGTCGCCGAGCGTGGTGCCCGATTTCAGCCACGAAAGCAAGTCCTCCTTATCGGCGACGGACAGCGATTTGTCGTTGCGGAACGGCGAGTGCGTGCCCTCCTTCGGCGTTGCCGCAAACCACGGCGGCATCGTTCCGCCATCGACGACTTTGCGAATCATCCCCTTGTGGGCCAGTACATCGTCGTGCGTCATCAGCACGAACGGCCCAACCCCGCCCGCACGGTGGCACTCCTGGCAGTTCTGTTGCACGATGCGCGAAATGCGGTTGTGGTACGTCACCGCCACCGCGTCCGGCTTCGGCAAATCGAGCGCGCAACCGGGTGCGGTCGTTGCCTTCACTTCGGGATCTTTGCCAATCAACAAGTGGTCGAGTGCGTTCTTCAAGTACGTCTGTTTCGGAGCATCGAGCGAATAGCCGAGGCCGTACTGATCGTTGATCGCGCCGCGATAGACGACGGTACGGGCGGCATCGAGCACGATGACTTCGGTCGTCGTACTCGCACCGAGTGTGGCCGCGAATGTCCCCTTCGCATCGCTGGCGAAGCGGCCTTTGAAGGTCTCCACCGTTCCCGTTGAAGTCGGGTTCACGAACAGGAACGCGACACCCTTCGGCGTGTAGTCGGCTTCGATTTTCGCGAGTGTGGAAGTGAATTTTTTGCAAAGCGGGCACGATGGGTCGTGCATCGCCACGACGAGATAACGTCTGTTGCGATAGTCCGAAAGCGTGCCGTCTTTGCCGTTGCTATCGGTAAACGGCCGATCCGGGATGTACCGGCCAATCGCGCCATCGTTGGGCCGTAATACCTTGGGGGATTCCTTCACGCCCTCTGCGCTCGCAGCCGTGGCGAGAGACAATAAGCCGGCAATCGCAAGCAGTCGCATGACACGGTTCTCTTGGTGGTAACGGTTTCGTTACAGTAGCATCAACACGATTCGCGGCGAAAGATTACACGAGTCGAGAACGAAGATTACTAACCACGAATCACACGAAACATACGAATGGAATTCAAGAGAAACGATTATGGTCGTCTTGCGTAGGTAGTCATCAGCAGTTTACCGATAATTTGCCGCTCAAGTTCATTTTCCATTTTTCTCTTATTCGTGTATTTCGTGTGATTCGTGGTTCAAAAATCTAATCTGCTATCGTGCGAGTTCTAGCACGGCCCATAATGAGGGGTCGTCGCTGAACGGGAAATCGGAGTTGACGCTCAGGAACTCGTCGCCGCGTTCGCGGTCGCGCAGGGCGAAGTAGAAGCCGAGGCGCGGGTGTTGTTCGGGGTCGTAACCGGTGAGCGCGCCGATGGGCAGAAAGGCTTCCAGCTGGTAACCGCCTTTGATTGTGTCGCTGCGAAACTGCACATCGGTGGTGCTGCACAACGGGGCATCTTGCAGTGCGCGGTTGATCTTCGTTTGCGCGAATGCGGGTTCCTCTTTCTCCGTGCCACCGCCACTCGGCAGAAAGTGAAACTGATGGCAATATCGAGTCGCGCGGTGGCTACTGCGTGCGTCGCGGGTGTCGATCCAGAGCGTGAATCCATCAGAGGTTTTCGGGCGGTCGATGTCGCCTTGCGGCTCTTGTTCCTTGCCCGTGACGGTCACTTGCACACCGAGGCCAAACTCGTTCCAGGCGAGCCGCACATCGCCGATGCGGGTGGCGTTGTCGAGTTCGGCGAACGTCTCGATCCGTGCGGATTCGGGCAGATCGACGATGCCATCGTCGTCGTCGCTCAGTGGCATCGCTTTGCAATATTCGCACGGATGGCAAAGCCGCACGAGAAACCGGTTCGGTACGATCGGCGTCAAATGGAAACTCCTCAGGCACCCAGGTGTTTGATGATTTCATCGGTGATGGTCTGTGTGTTGCCGGTGCCGCCGAGGTCTTTCGTGAGGCCGTGGCCGGCTTGCAGTGTGCGGGCGACGGCGAGTTCGATGCGGGCGGCGGCGGCGCGTTCGCCGACGTAATCGAGCATCATCGCCGCGCTGCGGATGACGGCCGTCGGGTTCGCGATGCCTTGCCCCGCAATGTCCGGCGCGCTCCCGTGAACGGCTTCAAACACGGCGAAGCGCGAACCGAGGTTCGCACCCGGCACGACGCCGAGGCCACCGACGAGACCCGCGCACAAGTCGGAAATCACGTCGCCGAACAGGTTTTCCATCACCAGCACATCGAACGGCGACGGATCGAGCGCCAGTTCGAGGCAGAGATTATCGATCGGCTTTTCGTCGAACGCGATGAACGGATATTCCTCCGCCACTTCCCGCGCGCATTCGAGAAACAGGCCATCCGAAAGCCGCATCACGTCGGCCTTGTGGCAAAATGTCACGCGCTTCCGACCGGCGGTTCGTGCGTAGTCGAAGGCATAGCGAACGATCCGCTCGCAGGCCGGTTTCGTAATCACCCGTAGGCTTTCGATCACGCCGGGCACCACCTGATGTTCTAGACCCGCGTACAAGCCTTCGGTGTTTTCGCGCACGACGATCAAGTCGACTTTCTCGTACGGAACCTTGACGCCGGGGATCGTTTTCACGGGGCGTACACTGGCGTAAAGATCGAGTCCCTTCCGCAACCGCACGTTGATCGAGCGATAGCCTTTGCCCACCGGCGTGGTGCATGGCCCCTTGAGCGCGACGCGATGCTGACGGATGAGATCGAGCGTAACTTCGGGGAGTGGGTCGCCGTGCGTTTCGGCCGCAGTCAGCCCCGCATCCGCGCGAATCCAATCGACGGTCACGCCCGCCGCCGCAACCACCCGGCACGCCGCTGCAGTCACTTCCGGCCCGATACCATCGCCTTCGAGAAGCACAATTTTCATTCCCACGACCTCCCGGAGAGGAGTTTGTCCCGCTCGCGTTATGTTACGGCGAATCGGTGAGTGTATATCGAAGGGAACCACGAATCACACGAATAAGAAAAGAGATCGACTTGCACTTCGTGCCAATCTCTGTTGGGGCGTTGCCGTACGGAGTCGGGCAAGTCGCAAAGACCATCGAATCGTTTCGCAGCATCGCTTGGAAGCGAGTCGCAACGGTTGCGTGACAATGCTGGCTACCGACTTTCGACGGGAGTTCGGTTATAGTATTCGTGAGACTGTCAGCCACTCGAGTCATCGTTCGTTCGAAATGTCGTAAGAGGTCGCGCCGTGAGTACGCCCGATGGGACGATATCGAACACGACCATTTTGGGAGGGGATTCGCCCGACGGTACCCTCAAACAAACGAACGAGTTGAAGATTGGTTACGTACCGCTCCGCGCGCCGCCGGGTTACGAACTATTCGAGGAACTCGGTCGCGGTGGCAATGGCGTCGTTTACAAAGCCCGCGATACGAACCTTGGCCGTCTCGCTGCGGTAAAGATGATTCTTGGCGGGCAGTACACCGATACCGTTTCGCAAGCCCGTTTCCTCATCGAAGCCGAAGTCATCGGAATGCTGCAACACCCGAACGTCGTGCAAGTGTATGGCTTCGGCCAACACGATGGCCAACCGTACTTTGCGCTCGAATACGTCGATGGCGGCAACCTCGCCGAAAAGATCGCAAAGGGTGTCAAATTTACTGCCGATGCGGCGGCGAAGTTCGTGTTGATGCTCGCCGAAGCGATGGCGGCGGCACACGCGAAGGGCATCGTCCATCGCGACTTGAAGCCCGCGAACATTTTGCTTACGTCGGATGGCATTCCGAAGATCACGGACTTCGGGCTTGCGAAGCACGGCAACGCAGACTTCACCGCATCGGGCGCGATTATGGGCACGCCCGCTTATATGAGTCCCGAGCAAGCGGCGGGCCGAACTCGTGAAATTGGCACTTCGTCGGACGTCTATTCGCTCGGTGTGATTCTGTACGAATTGTTGACGGGCAAGCCGCCATTTCGCGCCGAAACCAGCTTGCAGACGATGAAACTTGTCATCGAACGCGACCCCGATCGCATTCGCAATACCGTCACGCAGACGCCGCGCGATCTCGAAACGATCTGCATGCATTGCCTGAAAAAGGAACCGTCGCAACGTTATGCCACGGCCGCGGCGTTAGCCGACGATTTGCGCGCGTATCTCAGCGGACAAAGCATCACCGTACGCCCGACGATTTGGGCCGAACGCTTCTGGCGGAAATGCGCCCGACACCCCGCACTGACGGCATTAACGGCACTATTGCTGATGATGTGCCTCATCGTGCCGCCGGTTCTCTGGTCGTACCGGCAGCAAGTTCGTGCGGAATCGGGCCTCCGCCAGGAAGAGCAAAACGCGCGCGAATCGGCCGAACGTGCGGCAGCCACGCAGGAGTATTTCGCCAACTTTAATCGCGTGCTGCGGCGGATCGCGCTACCCAAAGCCGGTTGGACGTGGGATGCCCGCGAGGAACTCGCATCGGCGGCGAAAGTGAACACGTCACTCAAGGATTTGGTCGAACTGCGTTCCGCCGTGCTAGAAACCGAAGCGGCAGTCGATCTGCGGCTGACGGGCACGGTTTGTCCGGTCTCGCCGAGTTCCGCCGCGATGATTGCCTGTAGCGCGGATGGCAAGTGGCTCGCCGTCGGCGATCGCCGTGTGGAAACGAGCCGGTTGACGTGTCGGCTACGGTTGATCGATGCAAATACGCTCGAAATGAAGCACGATCTTACCTTTCCCAACGGGGATCTTTTCAACATACCCAAACCCGATGGCACGCGAAGCCTCGCCTTCAGCCCCGATAGCAAATGGCTTCTGATCGGTACCCGGAGTGGTCACATTCACCGTTGGAAGCTCGACGACCCGAAGTTGCCGATGACGACGTGGACGGGTATCGCATCCGAAGCGACGAGCCTGGCGTTCGACCCCGATTCGAAGTTCGTGTTCGCGATTCATAAAGATTTCCAAGTCACACGGCGCGAACTCGCAGGCGACGGGAAAATCACGCACCAAACCCTTGCGAAGCTTGCGGGCTACGAGCCACATGTGACATTTCTGGCAACCAGCCCCGTCCGCTACAACGCCACGGAAGCACAACGAAACGCCTCGCCTCATGCGATACACGTGGCCACT
>JAYSYI010000612.1:0-3005 GCA_043727665.1 Limnoglobus sp.
ATGGAAGAGGAAATCACGCTGAAGAAACGCCTGGAAACCGTGGGACTGCTCGCAGGTGGCGTGGCGCACGATTTCAACAACATCATGCAAGTTGTTCTCGGTTACACCGAGATGGCGCAACTGGAGACGGCTACCGACGACGAACGACGCGGTTACCTCGACGAAGTCAAGGCCGCCGGGGGACGCGCGCGAAACCTCGTCTACCAACTACTCGCGTTCTCCGGGCAGCGAAAAATCGACCGGCGGTTACTCGATCTGAACGTCACGATCACGGGGATTCTTTCGCTGCTCCGCCAACTCGTCGGGCACGAAACACGGATTCACTTTCACCCGTCCGCGAAGCCCGTGGAAGTTCTCGCCGATTCGAGCGAGATCGAGCGTATCCTCATCAATATGTGCATCAACGCCCGCGATGCGATGCCGCAAAAGGGCACGATTATCCTGCGCGTCGATCGCGTTTCCGTCGAATATACCTCGCTGATTCGACGAGAATGCGCGATGTTATCGGTTGAAGATACCGGCGTCGGCATGAGCGATGCGGTACGTTCGCGGATCTTCGAGCCGTACTTTACCACAAAGCCCGTCGAGAAGGGAACGGGCCTCGGTTTGGCGGTCGCGTACAAGGTGGTGGAAGATCATGGCGGGACGATCGACGTGAAAAGTGAACTCGGAAAGGGCACGACATTCACGGTGTATCTGCCGCTCGCAAAGACGAACGAGCGTTAATTCCACCCGTACGGCCATGCGATGTCGCCGTTGGCGTATTTCGCGGCGAGTTCGCGGTAGCGTGCGTTGAGCATTTTTGTTTGGGCGATTTCATCGGACGTAATTGCGCGAACGATTTTCCCTGGTAGGCCCATGACGACGGAGCGGGGTGGGACTTTCATTCCGGGTGGCACGACGGCACCGGCGGCGATCAGACATTCTTCGCCGATGTCTGTACCCGAAAGCAGCGTGGCCCCCATGCCGATCAGCGTGTCGGCCCCGATGCGAACGCCATGCACGATAGCGGCGTGGCCGATGACGACGCCAGATTCGAGCACGTTCGCGAAACCGAAATCGCAGTGGACGATCACGCCGTCTTGCAGGTTGACATTTTCACCGAGCACAATCGGCGCGACATCGCCGCGAACAATTGCGCCGTACCAGATATTCACGCCCGCGCCGCACGTCACATCCCCGGTGACGATAGCATTCCGCGCGCGAATCATCGTGCCGTACTGGCGCATATTACGTCAAGTCGTTCAGTGGGCCGTCGCCGCAGTAGTTGGGGTTGCCGAACTTGTCGATGCGGTGGCCGAAGCCGTGGGCGAGCGACAATAACAGGCGGTTGTGCGCCACGTTCTTGTACTTCAACGAGCGACCCATTTTGAAGTTCAACCCGCCGCCGACCATCAGGAACGGCGTGTTGTCGTGCGTGTGCGAATTGCCCTGGCCGAGTTCGTTCGTCCAAACGATCGTCGTGTTATCGAGCAAACTCCCCGTGCCACCCGGCTCCGGCGTTTCGGATAGGCGCTTCGCCAAATACGCGAGTTGTTCGCAGAACCATTTGTCGATCTTCGTGATCTTTCCCATCGCGGTTTTGTTGCTGTCTGGCTCGTGCGAAAGCTCGTGGTGGCCTTCGGAAATCCCGAGCCATTTCATACGCGCCATGCCGACGCTATTCGTGAACTGCAACGTGGCCACGCGGCTGAAGTCGGCGGCGAAGCTGTTCACCATCAACTCGATTTGCATCTTGCTGATCTTCGGAATGTTATCGTTCTCTTCGCGTACGCCGGGTTCGAGTTCGGGCACTTTGTGGCCGATCTCGCCTTGGGTTTTCGCGTCTTTGAGTTCCTTTTCCATCTCGCGAACGAACGTGGCATGTTCGTCGAGGAGCTTGCGGTCTTCATTGCTGACGGCCCCCGCGACTTTCTTGAGGTCCGCGTTGAGGTCGTCGAGAACACTGGCCAGAACTTGGTTGTCTTTTGTGCGGCCGTAGAGCTTGTTGAACATCTGATACGGGTCGTCGATCGGCGCGATCGGTTTGTTCGGCCCTGCGTACACCATGCGGGTCCAAGTGTCGGCGCGTTCGGGCACCAGCACGCCGAATTCGAGGCTGCCGAACCGGGTCTTGGTGGCGGCATCTTTTTGCAGGAAGCCGCGAATCTCCTGATCGATCGAGTGGCCTTTCGACCAGCCTGCGGGGGTATCCGAACCGCCCTGGATGTTGCCGGGGAACAGTTCGACACCAGTGAGGAGGCAACCGATGCCACGCATGTGGCCATCGCCGTCGCCGCGAACTTTGTCCGACAGGCCGTGCAGGAACAACGACTGTTTCTTGAATGGCTCGAGTGCCGTCACCGATTCTTTCAGTTTGAAATCGGCACCGGTTTCGTCGGGCCAGAAGTTCCAGGGCACGACGCCGTTGGGGCTGAACATAATCACGACACGCTGCTTACGTTTCGCCTGATTCGCGAAGCCGAGGCTGGGCAGGTTGAGTACGAACGGCATCGCGGCGGCCGACAGGCCGAGCGTGCGGAAGAAATCGCGTCGCGTTTGCGAAAGCATCGTTTCACCTTTCATGGCCACGTTCGTGATTGACTCCACCAGTTACCCACCCACCCATCCCTGGACTCATTCCCGAATTTCGGAACCAACCTAACCCACCAACGACTTACGTCCGATTTTGGTCGTATCGAATCACGCCAGAACCAAAGTTTCGGCGGTCCATTATCTACTTGACTTCGACACACTCACTGCGTTTGATCGATCTTGCAGTGCGGCGGCCAACGTAATCTCGATGGCCAGTTGCCGCATATTGTAGCCGCTCTTCGCGAAGGATGCATTCAATTCGGCGGTGCGGTTCGCACCGTAGGCGCGGACCGATTGCTGGACGAGGTGGTGGAACATCTGTTCCACGAACGCCCGGTGGACATCGTCGCTTTGTGCGAGGAACTTTGCCAGTTCTTTCGCGCCGTTGAAGGTCGTCGTCTCGCCGGATCGCGTTTTGTAACTGCCATTCG
>JAYSYI010000613.1:0-3005 GCA_043727665.1 Limnoglobus sp.
TACGCCGGTGCCGCCGAACTTCGCTTCGCCCGCGACCCCGCCGCCGCCACCCTCATCGACATCACCGGCCATAAACTGAGCGAGATCGCAATCCACGAAGGGGCAATCCCACTCGAATTTTCCGCCAGCGAACTGCTAACCCTGCAAGCCGACTGGCAATGATAATTGTGGCCACATTCCAGCCAGCCCGCAGCGCAAGCAAGGGTCCGCCAGACGCAGGAACGCCCTCGCCGTGCTTGCGCATCGGGCTAGCAGGAGAAATCGGCGTTTAGCCGCTCCGTTTAGGCTTTGCGTGGCGAAGCGCGGACAGGAACCCTCGTGATCAACACGCGATACTCGACGCATCGAGTCCGCGCTTCGCTTCGAATACTACGTAACACGGTGGCAATCGAAGGAATCGAACTACTTCTGGGAGCGAGGCTCGAACTCCGGTTCGTCCTTGTTTCACATCAAACGTCCACGCAAAAACCAGAAGTCAAAAAATCCAAGGCGATGCGACGTAAGTCGACTTTTGCGAGGTGTGTAAGAATGTCTCAAAGTGTCGTGAAAATGCGCCATAGTGACATCAGAATGCGCCATAGTGACATGAAAGTGTCGCGGAAATGTCGCGACTTACGTCGATTGTCGAATGGCGAGTAATCGTCGTAACCCACGATATGAGTTCGAGATACGGAATACGGATTAGTGGATTGCGATCAAAAGCGCGACTTATGAGAGCCTCAAAGCCGGAAAAACACCCCAAAAACCGGTTTTTGAGCCTCCGCAATTGTGACTTACGTCAATAATGAGAGGCCAAAAATTCCCTTAACTCCGCTATTTCACCAAAAGTCCGCGTAGCACTTTGTAGTCGGTTTTGCCGGTGCCGAGCACGGGAATTTTGTCGATTTGGCGGACTTCGTCGAGTCGCATGATGCCTCGGAAACCTTCCTTTTGCAGCATCGCGTTCGCGTCTTTGATCGTGATCGTTTCTGTGGAAAACAGCACGACGAGGCGGCCGTTGGGGAGTTCGATGCCTTCGACGGCGACGCGCGGGCCTTCGTCAGTCGGCGGGAAGATTTTGCTGAATGGCTCCTCGAGCGAGGGCAACGAGATCATCTCGCCGCCCGCTTTCACGAAGCGTTTGAGCCGCCCGTGGAAGACGATGTAGCCATCGTCGTCGAGTGCCGCGAGATCGCCGGTGATGTACCAGCGTTTGCCGTGGAGTTCGCGGAACGGTTGCTCGCCCGTGTGGCCAATGTAACCCGGAAACACCGTCGGCCCGCTCACGAGCAACACGCCCATTTGGTTTGGCCCGAGTGGCTGTTCGGTCTCCAAATCGACCGCGATCACATCGACGCCAGGGAGCGGTTTGCCGATGGTGCCACGCTTCACTTTGACGACGGGATTCACCGACACGCACGGCGAACATTCGGTCACGCCGTAGCCTTCCAGCACCGTCGCATTTGGGGCGAGTTGCTTGACGCGGTCGAAGATATCGTCCGCACATTTCTCTGCACCAACGACGATCAAACGCAGCGAATCCAGGTCGCCCGGTTTGCTGCGATTAAGAATGAAATTGACGAACGTCGGCGTACCGATCAGGATGGTCGGCCGATACGCGGCGGTCTTGCGAACGAGCGATGAGGCATCGGTCGGGTCGGGGTGGTGGACGACTTTCGCACCCGCCAGCACGGGGAATAAACCGGCGATTGTTAAGCCAAAACTGTGGAACATCGGCAGGAAGCCGAGTACCGAATCGGCCCGCGTCAGTTGCTGTGGCGGGGTGGCCCCGCGCTGGTCGGCGATGATGTTCCGGTGCGTCAGCGGCACCGCCTTCGGTGCCTTTTCGGACCCCGAAGTGAACAGCACCACTGCGGGCCGGTCGGGGTCGGTCGATAGCCCGGAAAGCTGTTTCGCTTTCACGATGCCAGACAGATACCGCACCGCGAGAAGTCGCCGCAAAAGTTCGAGTTTCCCCATGCTGGCGCGCACATCTTCGAGGAACACGTACTCGGTGCCGGGGACGACGATTTGCGTGCGATCGATGAACCGCTTCGATGTGACTACACGTTGCAGTTTCATCAGATTCGCGGCATGTTCGAGGTTCGCAGGGCCGGTCGTCCAGTTCAACACGACGGGCAGTTTTCCGGCGAAGTGCAGTGCGAAAAACGCGATGTCGGCGGCCACCGATGCGGGCAGCAGCAACCCGATGTTTTCGCCGGGAAGTTCGCGAAAGCGGGCGGCCATCGCGGTGGCACCGACGAGCAGTTTTTCGTACGTCACCGCACCCGCAATGTCATCTGCTGCGCAGACTTCGCTGCGGTTGCGAATCGCGCGATTCAGGAATGCCTCGGAAAGCGTTTCGCCGAGAATTTCGAGTGGTTTCACATCCGATGGCGGCAGGAACCACGCTTTCGGTGCGGGCTTCGGCGGGCCGGAATCGAGTAGCCCCTCGGCGAGTGCCCAAAGTTGCCCAACCGTCGTCGGCACGACCTCGCTGCTGAAGCCCGAATGCTGTTCGACCTGCAGTGCCGCATCCATGCTTTCGAGGCTATCCAGCCCTAGTTGCGCGAACGTCGTTCCTGCCTGATTTTCCTCAGCGCTAAGCGGGCGTTTGAGCCGTTCGCCGATGGCGGTCGCAACGAGTTCCTTCGTTGCCGGTTTGATCTTGGACAGATCGAGATCGGAGCCGATGCCGAGTGGCGGCGGTGGGAACTCCAACTCGCGTTCGCCGAACAGGAAGTGATACGGCACGAAGCTCGGTTTCTCACCGCCATCCGCGTTGTACCACGCTTCGAGCCACGGGTTGAGTTTCTCCCGCGTCGGCTCAGGGCGATCTACGGCGAGGAACGATTCGAGATGCATCGTTACCTGTCGGCGCGGTGCGAAGAACAGCAAGTTCGCAAGCAACAACCTGGCCCCGACAAATAGCCTGGAAATCAGCCGGGGTTTGACGCCATACGCCCAGCTGAACGAGCTGCCGAACAGGCCGCGTGTGCGGATGAGCACGACCGTTGTGGCGGGTA
>JAYSYI010000614.1:0-9167 GCA_043727665.1 Limnoglobus sp.
GTGCAGATCTTCTTCTTCGACGAAGATCCTTAAAAACAAGCGATCGAGACGACCGAAGAGGTTCCAGTCGAGGAAGCGAAGATCGTCGCCGACGGTGTACGCGCGGAAGTCGGCGAACTCGGAGCCACGCCCTTTGCGTTTGCTCAGGCGGTCGCCTTTCATACGACCGGCACGCACCTTCTTCGAAACGAGTTCGAGTGTCTCCAGTCGGCGCAAAAACGCGGTCGACAGAAGAGGCTCATTCGCAACGGCGATAGTTTCTGCCATGACGTAAGTCGTTCCCTGCGTTCGCGATTCAACCGTCACATCCGCGCCAGACCCCGTTGCCAGTGTAACGACTTTGCAACGCACGGGACTGTGACTTTGAGGAAAATCGATGAATCGCGTATAAATGAAAAACGACTTTGCAGGCAAATTCGTCTCAAGTCTAAGGCGTAAACTGTATTGTCGTGCGTTTGTAGCCAAAACTTCGGCGGAACAGGTGGTTGGGACGATGGGGAAATTTACGCCAAGAAATCGCCCGAAGCGACGCACCCGCATCGACTTGCGCTGCGAGTCGCTCGACGACCGCATCGTACCGGCGGCACTGATCCCGAGCAATTTGCCTTCCACCAGTACGGAAATCGTCGCGCAAACGACATCGAAACAGCCACTGCAAGACCTTTCGAACATCGTCTCGTTTTTGAATCTATCCAGCCAGATCGACGTTTCGCGGTCTGCAATCGCCGTCCAAATGACCGCGTCCGGCGTCACGACTTCGACGTTGCAAATCGCGATTCGGTCGGGTGCGAATTCGAATACGGTCGTGCAAACGCTCTCGCAACTTCACTTTTACGACTCGGTGACGCCGAACTACATCTACAGCCGCGCGGCGGATTTGCGCGAGAAGATCCCGAACGACCCGAAGTTCGTCGATCAGTATCACCACCCGATTATTCGCACTCCGCAAGCGTGGGACAAGACCGTCGGCAGCCCTGGCGTGATCGTCGCGATTCTCGATGATGGCGTCGATATTAACCATGCCGATTTGAAGGATAACGTCTGGGTTAATCGCAACGAAGTACCCAACGATGGCGTCGACAACGACGGCAACAGCTTCATCGACGATGCGAATGGTTGGGACTTCGTTCACGATACCGCGAACGTGTTTCCCGACGATGCGACACGCGACACGCACGGCACCGAAGTCGCGGGGTTGCTCGCGGGGCGAATCGACAACGCGACGGGTATCACCGGCGTTGCGGGCCGCATTACTTACCTTCCCCTGAAAGTCGTCGGCAGCGGTTCGACGACATCGTTGACGTTCGCGCGAGCGGTGGCGTATGCCGTGCAAAACGGCGCGAAAATCATCAATAATAGCCTGAATATTGACTCGTTCGTCGGCGACCCGACGTTCCAATCTGCGGTGACATTCGCGTATAACCGCGGGCTGTTGTGGGTGAACTCGGCGGGTAACGAGAATATTTCGAATGCGGCCCGGCAGGCGTTCGAGGAGATGATCCTCGTCGCCGCTACCGACCGCAACGACGCCAAGACCAGCTACAGCAACTACGGCTCCGGCATCGACATTTCGGCTCCCGGTGGCACGAGCATCGATGGCCTCGTTACCACGATTCCGCAAAATGCGTACGGCACCGCGTTCGGGACGAGCGTGGCCACGCCCCTCGTTGCGGGCACGGCCGCACTCATCTGGTCGGCGTTCCCCGGCTATTCGCGCGACAAAGTCGCGGCGGCGTTGATCGCGAATGTGGACAATATTGCCGCAAACAACATGAGCTTCATCGACATGCTCGGCTCGGGCCGGGTGAATGCGGCAAAAGCCGTTTCGGGCACGCCGTTCGTCACGAAGTTAGGCCGATTATCGGGCCTGCCGGACGAAGGCGCTTCCGCACCGAGTTCGATCGCGGGGTTCTCATTGCGGTTGAATAGCCCGTTGAATGCGAACACGGTAATCGACAGCAATTTTGAACTGCGTTGGGCGGGGTTAGATAATCAGTTCGGCACGAATGACGACGAATTGCTCCCGTTCACGATCAACGGCGGTCGCGCCTACAAGATCGGGACGAACGCCCTCGATTTCGTGGTCGGTGCGGAATTGGAACGCGGGCTGTATCGGTTCACTGCGAAATCGGGTGGCTTGACCGATCCCTTCGGCAACGCGGTCGATGGCGATGGCAGCGGCACGGCGGGCGGAAATTTCGTGCGGAATTTCGGTATCGCCTATCAAGCGAGCGGTCACATTTACGAGGACATTAACAACGACGGCTTTCAAAATTCGTCCGATCCGGGGCTGAAGGATGTCGTCGTTTTCGGGGACATGAACGGCAACGGCATTTTCGATAATCTGACGTTCCCGAGCATCAATTTCTTCAACATCCCCGACGCGAATCCGGTGGGCGGCAGCATACCGATTGCGGTCTCGGGGGCGGGGGTCGTCGGGTCGATCAGTGCCACGGTTTACATTTCGCACCCGAGGCCATCGGAACTGAAGATGACGCTCGTATCGCCCGATGGCGACCGCGTCGTGCTCTACCGCAACGGCGATATTCCCGAGATTAACACCGCTGGTTTCCACATCTTCAAGTTCGAAGACGGCATTGAGGAACGTGCGGAATTGCAGCCGACGATCGTCCAGCATTTCGTACGCCCGGTCGAATCGCTGTCGAAGTTCATCGGCAAAAACGCGAACGGCGACTGGCATGTGGAAGTTTCGGACAACGCGGTTGGCAACACGGGGAGCGTGACATCTGCGGTCATCACGTTGTCCGCCGAACCGACGGCCCGAACCGACGCGAATGGCTTCTTCACCATCAACAGCCTGCCGCCGGGAACGACGCGGATTGCGATTGTCAACGCGACGGGCTATCAGCGTGCGGCCAACGGCGGCGCGATCAGCGTCGATCTCAGCGGGCCGAATCCGCCCGCGCCGATCTCCATCGGTTTATCGCGAATCAACGGCATCACTGGGAGGGTGTTGCGCGATAACGGCGATGGCATTTTCGGACTCACCGATGTCGGCATCGCGGGCGTGGTCCTCTACCTCGACGCGAACGCAAATGGTATCTTCGACGCGGCAGAACAGTCGGTCACGACCGATTCTTTCGGGAACTATTCTTTCGGCAACCTCGGCATCGGCGCGTTCACGGTGCGTTACCAAATGCAACCGGGATCTCTTACGGCGGCCAGTTCGCCAACGACACGCATCGTCAATCTCACTGCTGCAACCCCACTCGCCACGGGGAACGATTTCCTGCTGGTTCGCGATACTGCACCCGTTCGCGTCACGCTTTCGAGCATCGCGCCGATTCGAAACGCTCCGCTCGAATCGGTTTCGATCACGCTCAGCGAACCACTGCCAGGGTTCGGCATCGCGAATATCACACTCACGCTCAACGGCGTGCCGGTCAGCCTCGCGGGAACGACATTGCTCGGCTCGGGAACGCAGTTCACACTGATCGGCTTGAAAGAACTCACGCGCGCCGATGGCGTCTATGCGTTGACGATCAACGCCCCCGCACCGACGGGAATGCCGGGGCGTCAACCGATCGTCATCACCTCGACATGGACGATGGACGGCATCGCGCCGACGCTGAACCTCGTTGCAACAACGAACCCGGCGGGGAACGTCACCGGTGGGAATTTGACGTTCACGAAACCGGTGACAGGCGTCACGCTCGCCGATTTCGTCCTGGTGCGAAACGGCGCGATCGTGCCGATCGATAGCGCGATCCTCAGCGGTTCGGGTGCAAATTACAGCATCACGTTGCCGCAGGAAATCGTTGCGACAAATGGCGATTACACCCTGCGATTGGTGGCGATTGGTTCGGGCATCCGCGACATCGCCGGGAACGACCTCGCCGCGAATTCGGAGATTACGTGGACGGTCACCACACCGCCGGTGCCTCGGAAATTGGTCACGCGTACCGCGATTGCCACGGGCGAAGGCGGACCGGCACGA
The DNA here is from genome assembly GCA_043727665.1 of Limnoglobus sp. GTDB lineage: Bacteria > Planctomycetota > Planctomycetia > Gemmatales > Gemmataceae > Limnoglobus. The sequence continues at coordinate 3,959 of JAYSYI010000614.1, forward strand.
CTCAATGTTTACGACACGGCGAACGGCCGGTTTCTGATCAACTTCGCGCCGTTCGAGTCCGGGTTCACGGGCGGTATCCGCGTCGCGACCGGCGATGTCAACGGCGATGGCGTCGAAGATATTATCGTCGCCGCGGGGCCGGGTGGCGGGCCACGCGTTCGCATTTACGATGGTGCAAAGTTTACCACCATCGCGGACTTCCTGGCGTTCGAGTCCGAATTCACCGGTGGGCTGTTCGTCTCGGCGGGCGATTTCAACGGAGATAACAAATCGGACATCGTCGTGTCGCCCGATAACGGTGGCGGGCCGCGTGTGACGATTTTCGATGCGATTACGCTGACGCCGATCGCGAACTTTTTCGGAATCGACGACCCTGCGTTTCGTGGTGGTGCCCGCACCACTGTTGGCGACATTAATCGCGACGGCACGCCCGATCTCATCGTGGCTGCCGGTACCGGTGGCGGCCCACGCCTCGCTGGTTATGATGGCAAATCGATCCTCAGTGGGTTGCCGACGAAACTTTTCCAAGACTTCTTCGCATTCGAGCCGGGCCTACGCGATGGCGTATTCGTTTCGAGCGGCGACTTCAACGCCGATGGCTTCGCGGACATCGTCATCGGTGCCGGTCCCGGTGGCGGCCCGCGCTTGCTCATCCTCGACGGCAACACACTCGCAACCGCAGGCCTTTTGCAAATCAACCACGACTTCTTCGCCGGCGACCCCACCAGCCGCGCCGGCGTTCGCATCGCCGTCAAAGACATCGACGGCGACGGCCGCCCCGACATCTACGCCGCCAACGGCGTCGGCGGCTCGAGCGCCGTTCGCATCTACTACCACCGCGACCTCGGCACCAACCCACCCCCACTCGGCGACACCTTCGACGACTTCCCCGGCTTCACCGGCGGCATATTCGTGGGGTAATGAAATTCTCGTTTAGCGACACTCTGAAAATCGCGAGGAATGGCACCATGTTAAGACAGCGGATGGCAGTCAACGTGGTGGCGGTCGCCGTGTTGCTAGGAGTGTTCGTTCCACTCGCATTCGGCCATTTCGACAATGAGCAAACGGCAGCGCAGACCGTGGAGAAACTGGGCGGTTATGTTACGGTGGATGAAAGCCAACCGAGTAAGCCCGTCGTCTTTGTCAGTTTCCGTACCACCAAAGTGACGGACGCGGAGTTGAAGGTGTTGATGGAATTCAAAGAGTTGCATTCTCTCGATCTCGCAGGGGCGACCGAGATTACGAACGCGGGGATGAAGCCGCTGAAGGAACTCCAGAACCTGCGTTCCCTGATCCTCATGAACACCCGAATTACGGACGCGGCGCTCAAGGAATTGAAGGACTGCGAACGCTTGCAGTTGTTGGACTTGGAAGGGACCAGAGTCACAGACGCTGGCATGAAGGAGTTGAAAGAATGTAAGGGATTGCAGACCCTGCTGCTCCGGTCTACCAAGGTAGCCGATGCGGGTCTGATCGAGTTAAGAGAACACAAGACGTTACGTACGCTCAACCTCAACGACACTGGGATCACCGACGCGGGACTGAAACCAATCGGTAGGATTCAAAACTTGCAGACCTTGCTCCTCGGAAATACCAAGGTGACCGATGCCGGACTGCGCGAACTGAAGGAACTCAAGAGCCTGCAACTCCTGGTCGTCCCCAACATTACGGATGCGACTCTAACGACGTTGCGGGAAATTGGCTTACTCCACTCACTGCACCGGGCGACGGCAAAGGACGGGAAGCGACCCTGCGGCCCCGCGGATGTACTCGCGTTCGACCTCGCCGAATTAAGCAACACGTTCACAGACGCCGGGCTGAAGGAACTAACGGAACTCAAGAATTTGCAGAAATTAAAGCTCAATGCATCATTCCAAATCACCGACGTGGGGCTGAAGCACCTGAAGGAACTCGAGAGTTTGCAGGAACTGGAACTCAATGGCACCCCGGTGACGGACGCGGGGCTGAAGCACTTGAAGGAACTCAAGAGCCTGCAAAAGCTGTCCTTCGCGCAAACCAAGATCACCGACGCAGGGTTGAAGGAGTTGACGGAACTCAAGAGCCTACAGACGCTAATCCTCGACAGGACTCCCGTCACCGACGCGGGGCTAAAGGAATTGAAGGGACTGAAGAGCTTGCGGACGTTAGACCTTTTCGGCACCCGCGTCACAGCCGCAGGGGTAAAGGAGCTGCGGATCGCACTCCCGGAACTTGAGATCAATCGTTAATCACTCGCATTGGGAATGCGAAATCAGCGGCTGAGGTTATTGCACTCCGCCCCGCGACGCGACGAAACGAAACGAAATCCTAAATCGCGTAGTCGATTGGCTCGGTCGGTACGTGGAATAGCTTTGCCGATTTCGGCGAGACATAGACCATCTGGCCGACGCGGATGTCGAGTTGCTTGTGGCGGTCTGGAGTCATGTCGATGTTTAACATCAAGCCGAACTCTTTGGCGATCACTCGCACTTTCACTACCGAACCGGCGGGGTTAATGTGCGCGACTTCGACTTTCAGGAAATTCGCGCCGTCGGTCGATAGGCTCAAATCGAGTTCGTGCGGGCGAACGTAGGCGTCGGTTTTGCCCGTGGCGGATTGCACGACCGAGCCTTGTGCGATTGGCATCTCGATGTTCCCGAGCAATGCTCGCCCGCCTTCGAGACGCACCGGTAGCACGTTCACGTTGCCGAGGAAGTCCATCACGAAGGCATTTGCGGGGTGCTCGAAAATCTGCGAGGGTGTCCCCGTTTGTTCGATGCGGCCTTTGTTCATAATCACGATGCGGTCCGCGACTTCGAACGCCTCCGCTTGGTCGTGCGTCACGAAGATACTCGTCACGTGAAATTCGTTGTGAAACTTCCGCAGCCACGTTCGCAGTTCCTCGCGCACTTTGGCATCGAGCGCTCCAAACGGCTCGTCGAGCAAGATCACTTTCGGCTCGGCAGCGAGCGCACGAATCAGCGCGATCCGCTGTTTCTGGCCACCGGACAGTTGCGACGGATAGCGTGCCGCCATTTCGTCCAGTCGCACGAGTTTCAGCAGTTCGTGAACCCTCGACGCGATCCGATCTTCCTTCCAGAAGCGCACGCGCAACGGGAACGCGACGTTTTCGTACACCGTCATGTGCTTGAAAAGTGCATAATGTTGGAAGACGAAACCGACGTTGCGGTCGCGTGCGGAGTGATCGGTGATATCGTCGTCCGAAAATTGCACCGACCCCGCGTCGGGAACCTCGAGGCCCGCGATGATCCGCAGCATCGTGGTTTTACCCGAACCCGATGGCCCCAGCAGCGCGACCAGCGAACCGCTCGGTGCTTCCACGGTGACATCGTCGAGAACCAGATTGTTCCCGAAGCGTTTCGTGATATTCTTGGCGTGAATGCTCATAGTCTTTCGGCCGCCATCGCGTGAGTTTCTTGCGATGCTGTTTTATCAGTTACCGACGGATTGAGGAATCGATGCCCGCAAAAGCATTCTGGTTGTTGCCACTAATGGTACTTATTCTCGTCGTGGGTCTGTTTTTACTCGGCTCCGTGAACAAACCGACGAGCGACGACTTCGCCGCGCTCCCCGCGCCTGGCCCTGCACCCGATGGCATGGCGTGGATTCCGGGTGGGTGGTTCATCATGGGCGATGCCAACGTGCAGGAAGCAGACGCCCCGCCGCACAAAGTCGGCGTTCGCGGATTCTGGATCGATACGCACGAAGTGACGAACGCCGAGTTCGCCAAGTTCGTGATCGCAAAAAAATACATCACCATTGCCGAACGCACGCCGACGAAGGAGCAGTTTCCAGACGTACCTGAATCGAAGCTCGTGGCATTTTCGGCGGTGTTTCAACCCTGCGCGTGCGATGCGAAACGCTGCGATGCGGACGCCGGGGACAGTGCCAGTCGCCCGTGGTGGGAAGCGAAATTCGGCGCATTCTGGAAGCAACCCGAAGGGCCGGGTAGCTCGATTGTCGGCCGCGAAAAGCACCCCGTCGTCCATATCGCCTGGGACGACGCAATCGCGTATGCGAAGTGGGCAGGGAAGCGTTTGCCGACGGAAGCCGAGTGGGAACGCGCCGCACGTGGCGGGCTGGCCGAGCAGCCGTTTACGTGGGGAAGTACGCCACAAGGCACGGATGGCCGCTACTTCGCAAACACCTTTCAAGGCGAGTTTCCATCGCGAGATACAGCGCTCGATGGCTTTACTGCCACTTCGCCAGTCGGCACGTTTCCCGCGAACGGTTATGGCCTCTACGACATGAGCGGCAACGCCTGGGAATGGTGCCACGACTGGTATCAGCGAGACTACTACACCGCGAGTTCAGCCAACACAAATCCGCAAGGCCCAGAAACCGGTGACATGCAAGGCAGCCAGCCGCAGAAAGTACGCCGCGGCGGTTCGTACTTGTGTTCGGACGATTATTGCAAGCGCTACGTCCCCGGCGCACGCGACAAAAACCCCACCGACAGCAGCGCCTGCCACACCGGTTTTCGCTGTACAAAAGACGCGAAGTGACGACCATCACGGTTGCAGACATGGCCGCAAGGCCCGGATCGCGGCCATCGATGGCATGTGAATTGCTTGAAATATGCCTTCCACAATTTCTGGAGGCATGACATGTCGACGACCAAGCGGAAGACGAGTGTTAAAAAGGTGTTGAAATATCCCGAGGGAGGGCTGACCGACGCGGGTCGCCAACACTACGCGGCGACCGAAGGGGCCAACCTCAAACCGGGCGTCAAGGGGCCGGCCGACACGCGGGAGAAGATGAAGCGAAAGGGTTCGTTCCTTCGACGGCATTTCGCCAACCCGCCGAACTCAGACCATTGCTCTGCCAGTAGGCAAGGACTTCCTGGTGTCCTCGGGCGAAGCTGCCCTTAAAGGCCTTCGGTCATGCCACGTTCGGGTTCGTGGTAGCGAGGGTGATCGAAGTCTCGCGCGTTGGCGGGGCGTGTCGATTTTCTAAGTGTCTTAAATCTCTCGGCCTGCCGCTGTTGAGTTGAGTCATCACATGGGTTTGATACTCTCCGCCATCCGTTGAGGTGCCAATCACCCCGCGCCGAGTCCGATGCCGTTGAGGATGCCAGTGTTCATTGTGCCGTCTTGGATGGTGAAGATGCCGGGGTAGCGTGCGTCCCAGGGTGCGTTGGCGGCGGGGCAATACTGGCGGCTGTTGGCTTCGATGGCGGCGACGCCGGGGATGTGTGCGGCGATTCCGG
>JAYSYI010000615.1:0-2993 GCA_043727665.1 Limnoglobus sp.
GAGAGATCGCGGCGGCTGGGCGACGTGCGATTGTGGGCGAAACTTGCCGAGCGGATCGCCGATGTAAGCGGCGTGGCGGCGGGCCTCGTCATTCTCGACGAAGCCCAAGGGGCCTTGCCAGACAGTGCGGAACTGCGATTGGCGCGGGCCGAACTGTATGCCCGCGACCCGGCGGGTTTGCGACCGATACCGATGCTCGAATCGCAAATCGAAAGTTGGCCCGATATCGAACGGCACCGGTTGTGTGCGGGGCTGATCGACATCTACGAGCGGAAAGGCGACCGTGCCGATGCGTTGCGATTACACCACCGCATGGCGACCGAAACCGTGCGCGATACAGCACTTTGGCAGGCGGTGGCGATGCGTGCCATCGAGGCCGACGATGCCACGATACTCGCGGAAGCAAAGACCGCACTGAAGGCGATCGAAGGCGATACGGGAGCATGCCAAATGATCGTGGCGACGGCCGTGGCGGTGAAGTCCGGTAACGCCGCGACGTGGAACGCTTCGCGCGATGCGCTGACCGCGAAGTTCGGGGCCAACCCCACGAACGCCGATGCGTGCCTCGCACTCGGCACGATTGCGGATCGCAACGGTGACACGGCATTGGCAGTCCAATTTTATGCGCGTGCATTCGTGCTAGAACCGACGCGGATCGAGCCCGTGAAGGGGCTGCTGCGATTTCACGCAAACAAAGGAAACGCACTGGAAATGAAGGCGATGTTGCAGCGATTGTCGATCGACCCACGATGGGCGAACGAGCCATTCCAGCGACTCGTTTGGAACGTGGCGAGCACAATGGATCGACCCGCTGCTGCGCGGTTACTTGCCGCGTGCCCCGTGCATCTCGAACGGTTGCCCGGCTACCTCGGTTGGCTGGCCGATTGCCGACAACGCATCGGGCAGACCGCCGAAGCCCAGGCATTTCGCACGCGCGCCGTGCAAGCACCCGGCGCGAATGTCGATGACTACGTGCGGTTACAATTGGAAATCGAAGCGAGCCGCGTCACGGAGTTGGCAAAACCAAAACTCGACGAACGTGCGTATGCCACGCTGCTAGCAACAATCGATACGGCGGCGAAGATCAAGAGCGAGCGGACGTTCGATTCGTCGACGACACAGCGAATTTATATCCGCGAACGATTCGCAATTATGCTCGCACGGATGGAACGAACGAACGCGATCGAGTTGCTGCAAGGCTACCTGAATCAGCCGAACGAACCGCAATCGGATCGCGCTTGGGCGACGCAGAATTTGACGATGTTACTCGCCGTTCGCGGCGAACCCGCCGACCGACGGCGTGCGGCGGAATTGCTGATTTCGCAGCGAGATTTGTTTCAAACCGCAGAAGAACGCCGCGCCGTGGCTGGCGTGTTATCGTCGTTGCATCGCTACCTCGATGGCACCGATCGCACGGCCGCGCTGGATCGTGCGATCTCGTTACTTGCGGAGATCGCGAAGGAAACGAACAGCCCGCGCGACGTGTTCATTCTGAGCCAGGCGTACCGAGCCGGAGAGAAAACGAACGAAGCGGTCGGCTGCCTGCAAACGCTGCTGAACCGCGACCCGACGAACGTCGAATACCTGATTGTCGCGATGGAAGTATTGATCGAAGGCAAGCAGTACGATGCGGCGAAAGCGTTCGCCGAACGGCTGCTCGCACGTGCGCCGAGCGATAGCCGAATTGTGACAGCGGTCGCTAATTATTATTGCAAGGCGGGGCAGCACGAACGTGCCATCGCAATGATCGAAAACGACTGCAAAGAGATCGACCGCAGCGGCAACGAAACGAACGAAACGATATTAGCAGCGGCCGAACTGTGCGACCGCTTATCGCGGCTCGCCGAAATTCGAGGCACTTCGGCGGTGCGTTTGTTGACCGATGCCGCCGTGGCGAAGTACGAACGATTGTTGCCGACGCGGGCCGAGTACCTGACGCGCATTGCGTCGCTGTTGGCGGCGGATCATCGGCCCGATGAAGCATTCGCGAAAATCCAATTGGTGAAGGCGTTGAACTCGCGAACGAAGGCACTCGCGGGTGTCGCCGCGATCCGTAGTGGCGCGACGGATGTCTGGGCCGCGCGGGTTCGCGAATGGTTGCAAACGGCACGCGAACAAGAGCCAGACTCGATTTTGCTTCGCCTCACCGAAGCGGACTTCCAAACGATTCGCAACGATTTTGCGGCGGCTGAGAAAGCGTATCAGGGGGTGCTGTCCGTCGACCCACGCAATGCGGTGGCGCTAAATAATCTCGCGTGGTTGTTAGCCCCCATGCCCGAACGCGCGACGCAAGCAAACGAACTCATCGAACGGGCCATGAAGGAAAAAGGCCTGACGGGCGAGCTACTCGACACGCGTGCCCGCATCCGCATCTCTGCGAAGCAGTACGAACTCGCCGAGAAGGACGCGGCGGAGGCGTTAAAGCACGAGAAGACCGCCATGCGGTATTTTTACCTGTCCGTCGCGCTGAATTCGCAGAAGAAACCCGATGCAGATCGCGCGTTTCGCGAAGCCAAGTCGCGCGGCCTCGAAGCGATTCCACTCCACCCGGCGGATCGCGAATCGTATCGCCGACTGGATGAGGCGAATCGTTCCACCTCTTCGAGCACGCCGAATTGAAACTCGGCCCAGACCTCCTAAATTGCTAGCGAGCAGTTCTCCCCTGCAAGCGTTTTGCGTCGTTTCCTGGTGCGGGTTCACTCGGTGATCCCTTATTGTTTCGTTTCTCTTGCGAGGATAGTTCATGCCCGGACGATCGATTCGAACCTACACGGTTCTTCCATCCCTTCCGAAGTCGCTCGAACCCCTCCAAAAACTCGTTTACAACTTGTGGTGGTGCTGGAACGCTGATGCCGTCGCGCTGTTCCGCCGGATTAACCCGGATCTGTTCGAGACACTCGACCATAGCCCGATTCGGCTACTGCGCTCGACCGAACAGACCCGCTTCGACGAACTCTCCGAAGATGGTGGCTTCCTCGCGCACATGGAGCGCG
>JAYSYI010000616.1:0-9093 GCA_043727665.1 Limnoglobus sp.
TTCGGGTGATCCATCGCTGCCACGGCACGCGCTTCGCGGTAGAATCGCTCGAGATTCGACGGATCGCTGAGCTTTTCGAGCGGGAGCACTTTGACGGCCACCAACCGCTTCATAAAGACGTGTTCGCAAAGGTACACCGCACCCATGCCGCCGACGCCGATGAGTTCGAGCAAGCGATACTTACCCGCAACCATGAACCGCTTGTATCGACCGAGTTTGAGCTGTTTCGACTGAAATTTGGTGATCAACCCTTCGCGAATGAACGTCGCCGCAGTCTCGTCAATCGTGTCGAGCGGCAGCGATTCATTGGCGAAACGCTCCATTTCGGAGGTCAAACGGTCGTCGTTCACCAGCCCACTTTTGCGGACGAAGTCGACGAATTCGGCAGTATTCGCAGGCGCGGGCATGATATTGCGAACCTGTTCCAAGTAAAAAATTCAGGACTTTCGCGCGTCAATCTCAATGCAATCTAGACAATCTTGCGACGGGTGTAACCATATCGCAACTCCATCGGTCATTTTTTTCCCGATTTTATCGCACGCCCGCCGTCGAACTCCATCGCGAATCGCGCGGAAATCCCGTATTCTGACTACAGAACGAGGAGTTTCCTATGCGATCCGAATTGAAAACCGTCAAAGCCGTCTGTCCGCACGATTGTCCAGATACTTGCGGAATGGTGGTGTCGGTGGACACGACCACCGGTGTCGCGGTCAAGCTTCGCGGCGATCCTGACCATCCGTTCACACAGGGGTTCCTCTGCCGCAAAGTGAACCACTACCTCGAACGAGTCTATCACCCGGATCGCTTGAAGTACCCAATGCGGCGCGTCGGGCCGAAAGGCGAAGGACGCTTCGAACGCATTAGCTGGGACGAGGCGATTCGCACAATCGGTGCGCGAATTCGCACGATCGCGCAGTCCGAGCACGGTCCGCAAGCGATTTTGCCGTACAGCTATGCCGGCACGATGGGCAAGATTCAGGGTTCGAGCCTCGACCGCCGCTTCTTCCATCAACTCGGTGCGTCGTTGCTCGATCGCACGATCTGCGCCACGGCAGGGAGTATCGGTTGCGAAGTCACGCTTGGCGTCGGCAAACGCGCCGTCGTCGACCCAGAAGCCGCCGTCAATTGCCGGTATATCGTCAACTGGGGTTCGAACACGGTCGTTACGAATGCGCACTTCTGGGTAATCGAACACGAAGCCCGCAAGCGCGGCGCAAAGATCGTGACGATCGATCCGTATCGCTCCGTAACGGCGGACAAGTCCGATTGGTGGATCCCGATTCGCCCCGGTACCGATGCCGCACTGGCGCTCGGCGTCATGCACATTTTGTTTCGCGAAGGCTGGGAAGACCGTGCGTATCTGGACGAATTTTGCCTCGGTGCGAGCGAACTCGAACAGCGCGTGCGGGAGGAATACACGCCGGAGAAGGTGTCGTACATCACGGGGCTGCCCGTCGCGGATATCGAACGCTTCGCACGGGAGTATGGCCAATCGCAAGAGTTATTCGGCGGTCCCGCACTGATTCGCCTGAACTACGGGCTGCAACGCCACGGCGGCGGCGGCATGGCGGTTCGTACCGTCTGCTGCCTGCCGGCGATCACCGGCGACTGGCGTTACCCTGGCGCAGGGGCGTTCCTCAGTAGTAGTAAGCTGTTCCCGTTCGACCAAGCTTCGCTCGAACGCCCGGACCTCATTCGACCCGGAACTCGCACCGTTAACATGGTGAAGTTAGCCGAGGCACTCAACGGCGAACTGCCCGGCCCTCCCGTGCAGATGCTCGTCGTTTACAACTCGAATCCTGCTTCGGTTTGCCCCGATCAATCTCGCGTTATGAAGGGCCTACGCCGCGAAGATCTGTTCACCGTCGTGCTCGAACATTTCCTGACCGACACGGCAAAGTACGCGGACATCGTGCTACCCGCGACGACGCAACTCGAGCATTTCGACATACACAGCAGTTACGGGCACCTGTACGTACAAGCCAACCCGGCCGCGATTGCGCCTTTAGCGGAAGCCAAACCGAACACCGAAATCTTTCGGCTACTCGCGAAGGAGCTGAAATTCCCGAGCGAACTCTTCCAGATCAGCGATGAGGAGTTGGCGCGGCAATCGATGCCGACCGATGGCGCGTTCGCGGGGATTGCACTCGAAGACATCGTCGATGGCGCGAAGCGGTTGAACTTGCCGGAGAATTTCACGCCGTTCGCCCACGGTGGTTTCGGCACGCCGAGCGGGAAGTGCCACTTGTTCAGTCCGTCCGAAGCCGCGGCGGGGCGCGACCCGTTGCCGTACTATCACCCGCCGCACGAAGACCCACAAACGAAGCCCGAACTTGCGGCACGCTACCCGCTCCAAATGCTGACGCCACCGTCGCCATCGTTCCTGAATTCGACGTTCGTAAACGTCGATAGCTTGCGCCACGAAGCTGGCGAGCCGATGGTCGAGATCCACCCGATCGATGCCGCAGCCCGCAACATCACGCACGGCGACGCCGTGCAGATCGTCAACGATCGCGGGCAGTTTCAGGCGAAAGCCATCGTGGCCGAAACCGTGAAGCCCGGCGTCGTTGTCACCACGGGCTGTTGGTGGTCGCAGTACACCGCCGACGGCCAAAACTGCAACGCGCTCACTAGCACCGCCGGTACCGACTTCGGCAACGGTGGCACTTTCTTCGATAATCTCGTTGAAGTGCGACGTCTGGAATCGACGTAAGTTTTGGTGCGGAAAGTGTAAGTTGCACGGCCGTTACCGAGCCGATTCCCCGTAAGGGGTTGGGTGCGAGATATCCGCCCGTTTTTAACGATCGCGCGACCCTTGCGTACGAACTCGAATGTATTGTGCTTTACCCGACCCTTGCGGGCAACGCCGTGAACGATTTCAAAATTGCGTTTTCCGATTCGTGTATTTCGTGTGATTCGTGGTGAATTCTGGTCTTTTTTCGATTTGATCGGTCGGAAGAAAAGAAGGTAACCACGAAAATCACGAATCACACGAACAAAAACCGTGACAAAACTGTCGCGGAAATTCGATGAAAAGACCAACTTCGTGTCACCTGGGGACTATCTCACGAATACTATCGAACAGTTACGAGTGTTCGTTTCGTACCAAGTGCCTCGAACTTCGCATGTCCACTCGTATCGCGACATTGTTTCCCACCGGATGAGCAAGTATAATTGCGTGTAACGATTCCGTGCCAATCTGAGTTGGCAATCATCCGCAAGGTGTCGCAATGACTGGAGTGGACCAAGAGAAAACGGGACTTGGAAATTACTTTATCGCGAACTACCCGCCGTTTTCGTTCTGGAAGCCGAGTTATCTACCCGATGCGATGATGGCACTGCATTCGCCACCGATCACCGGTACGCCACTCGGGCTGTACTTACACATTCCGTTCTGCCGCAAACGCTGTAAATTCTGCTATTTTCGCGTCTATACAGACAAAAACGCCAAAGACGTCGAAGTGTATTTGAACGCGATTGTCAAGGAAGTCGAACTGCTGGCACAGACGCCGTGCATCGGCGGGCGGAAGCTCGATTACATCTACTTCGGTGGTGGCACACCGTCGTATTTGAGTGCGACGCAGCTGCGTGGTCTGATCGAGAAACTTCAAGCGATTCTTCCGTGGGATGGTGCCCGTGAAGTCGCGTTCGAATGCGAGCCGGGTACGCTCCAGCAACACAAATTGCAAACGCTCCGCGAACTCGGTGTCACCCGCCTGTCGCTCGGCGTCGAGAACTTCAAACCGGAGATTCTCCAGTTCAACGGCCGCGCACACCTCGAGGAAGAAATCCACCGCGCCTACGGTTGGGCGCGCGATCTCGGCTTCGAGCAAATCAACATCGACCTGATCGCGGGGATGGTCGGCGAAGATTGGCCGAACTGGCGCGACTGCGTGCGAAAGACCATCGCGATGTCGCCGGACAGTGTGACGGTGTATCAGATGGAATTGCCGTACAACACTGTCTTTTCGCGGGAACTGAAGGTAATCGGGCAAGACGAACCGCAACTCGGTATCGCCGACTGGCCGACGAAACGCGCGTGGGTCGAATACGCGTTCGAGGAGTTCCAGAACGCCGGCTACGAGATTTCGAGCGCCTACACCGTCGTGAAAAGCAAGGCGAAGACGCAGTTCGTGTATCGCGATGCGCTTTGGAGCGGTGCGGACATGTTCGGCACCGGCGTCGCCTCGTTCGGGCACGTCAACGGGGTACACATTCAGAACGTCGATACCTGGGAGCAATACATCGAGAAACTCGATAAGAACGAGATTCCGCTCGGCCGCGCCTTCCCGACCACGTCGCATCATCGGCTGATCCGCGAGATGATCCTACAACTGAAAACCGGCCATCTGCGTGCGGATTACTTCCAAAAGAAGTTCGGCGCGAATATCCTCGAAGAGTTCGCCGATGGCTACCGAAAGCTCGAATCCGAGGGTTGGCTCACGGTGTCCGACGATGGCGTCGATCTCACGCCCGCCGGATTGTTGCAAATCGACCGCCACCTCACCACGTTCTTCGATCCGGAGCACCTGTCGAACCGCTACACGTAATTGCGGGCATCGTTCAAGCTCGGTTGCCGTTTTGCTCAAAAAATGGCCGCCATAAAGTGGTTCTGGCGTAGATAGCGACCACCGAAATCGGACGTAAGTCGTTGGTGGGTTAGGTTGGTTCCGAAATTCGGGAATGAGTCCACGGATGGGGGGTGGGTAGAGGCTGGAGTCATTCGGGTTGCCCTTCGCAACGCTCTTCGGGTATTCCTAACCATCGATCTTGATCCCGATGGCATGGATGCCGCAGATGCACGTATTTATCAGCTCTGGCGAACCGAGTGGCGACTTGCACGGCGCGAACCTCGCACGTGCCCTGATCGCCCGCGATCCGGCCACGAAACTGGTCGGCTTCGGCGGCGACAACATGACGGCGGCGGGCGTCGATCTCATGTATCCGCTCACGCAGTTGTCCGTCATGTGGCTCAGCCGTTCGATCGTGAACTTGCCGAAATTCTTTCAACTCGCAGATCGTGCCGAATGCTACTTCCTTCGCCACAAACCCGATGCAGTGGTGGTCATCGACTTTCCCGGCTTTCACTGGCATATCGCGAAACGCGCGAAGGCGGCGGGCATCCCCGTTTACTACTTCGTGCCACCGCAACTCTGGGCGTGGGGCGGTTGGCGTGTCCGCAAGATGCGTCGCACCGTCGATGCCGTTCTAACTGCGCTGCCGTTCGAGGAAGAATGGTACGCCGCGAAGAAGGTGAACACGCACTACGTTGGCCATCCGTATTTCGATGAGTTGCCACGGCAGACGCGGAATGCAGAGTTTATGGCCGAACAGCGAGCGAAGGGGAAAGCAATCGTCGCGATTCTGCCGGGGTCGCGCAACCAGGAGGTTTCCGCGAACTTGCCGTTGATGCTCGAAGCGGCGAAGAAAATCTCCGCGAGCCGCCCGAACACGCGGTTCCTGATCGCGGCCTTCAATGAGAAACAAGGTCGCAAAGCGAAAGAACTCTTAGCAGCCAGCGGATTGACGGCGGAAGTTCACGTGCAACGGACGCCGGAAATCATCGAATTGTGCGAGGCGTGTATCGCGGTTTCCGGCTCGGTCGGCCTCGAACTGATGTATCAACTGAAGCCAACGGTGGTCGTATATCAGTACTCGCGGCTCGCCCGTGCGGTCAGTTCGATGCTGATGACTTGCCAGTACATCAGCCTCGTGAACTTGCTGGCGAAGGAAGAAATCTTCCCCGAGTTCCTGACGTACGAAGATCGCACGCCGGACATCGCCCGGCAGATTTTACGCTGGCTGAACGATGCCCCGAGCCGTGCGGCCACCGTCGCGAAACTGCAAGCGCTCCGCGACATCGTGGCCGTCCCCGGTGCTTGCGAACGCGCCGCCGACTTCCTCGTCGACGCGATTGCCACTCGTCAAAAACCCGCGGCGATCCGCCGCGCCGCGTGATTACTTCAACAGCTTCTCGACTTCATCGTTGAGCATCGGGAAGCCGGTGTTCTTGCTCGCGACTTTGCCCGTCTTGTCGATCAGGAAGAAGTGCGGCCCCATGATCCCGTACTGGGCCGCCAGCCCGCCACCTTGTTGGAAAAGGTGTTCGCCGGGCAACTGCGTCGCCGTGATCGCCTGCGCCGCCTGTTGCGGGTTCTGATCGAGGCAGACCGTCACGATCGACAGCTTCTTGCCCGCCGCGTGCTTCTTTTGCAGGTCGTTCAGTGCAGCGGCTTCTTCCTTCAACCGCGAGTGGAAGCTACCCCAGTAATACACGATCACTACCTGGCCTGTCAGCTTCGCGACATCGACACCGCCCTTGCCGTCGAGCGTTGGCCCGCTGAGCACGAACGGTTTTCCTTCACTATCAATCCGCAGTACCGCACCGCGAGCTTGTGCCCCGAGTGGGTGCGTGCTGAAGTTCTTGGCAAGCGTTTCGTAATAGCCTTTCGACACCGTTTCCGAATCTTTCGCCCCCGAATATTCCGTCGCCATCGCGAGGCGATAGAGTGCTTCGGGTGTTTCTTCGATGTTGGGGTAAGTCGCGACGAAGCCATCGAGTTGTTCGCGCCACCACTTCTGAAGTTCGGCGACTTTTGTCTGGTTCGACTCACTGGCTGCAAGCCGTGTAGTGTATTCTAGCCCGAGCGCACGGTAGGCCGCGAAGCCAGCGAGTGGCGACTTCGGCGAGACTTTGTCGATCTGTGTCCGCCACGCAGTCAGTTGTTCCATCGATTTCGCGTCGCCGTATTCGCCGGCGGTGACATACGCTTCGAGCAGTTGCCGCAGCCACGAATCTTGCCGAGGGTCACCTTGCAGTTTCGCGACGATTTTCGCCAGAATTTCCGCGCGAGCCACGTGATGTTTCGCGACCGATTCGCGATTGCTCGCATCGGGTGGCTTCACCGCACTCAGTTCCGCGACGAGTTCCTTCACCGCTTCCGGTACGACACCCGCGCTATCGGCTTCGCTGCTGTTGCGGTCGGGTGAACCGGGTAACGGGCCATCAATGATTCGCCACGCACGGCCAATTTGCACGAGTTCGCCGAGTTGGAACGTCGCAGCCGTGTTGCTCACACCCGTATCGACGAGCACGCCGCCGTTGCGGTGGCGGACGAGGTCCATCTTGCCGCTGAACGCATCGAGCGGAGTCGTTTCGGGTGCCCATAACTCGGCATGAACCCACTTCGCTTTATCGGTCAGTTTCAGTTTGGCCGCTGTTTCCTCGAAGCGTGCGACGACGCGGCCCATCCGCGCTTGTAGCTTTTCGACTTCGGGTACGGGCAGGCCGAGCAACTGCATTTCCGGTGGCGACATCATGAGCGTGCGCAGGCGGCGAACATCTTTTGAGACGAGCGATTCGAAGATTTCCTTGCTGACCTCTTCGGGCGAAATGATCTCCCACAAGTCGATCAAACCATCGCCATCGACGTCGGCACCTTGCTTGCTGCCGTTCGTCCCGAGCCAGCGATATTGATCGACCTTACCGCTGCGTTTCGTGTCGGTTTCGCGGTAAACTTCCTGCCCGTCGAGGTAGAACGAGAAGATGTTGTAATTCTCAGTACCAACGGCGAGGAATCGGCGAATCGGTTTGTTATTCGCGTCGAGGAGCGCGTGCCCGACGGCATTTTTGTCATCGGGGTAAGCCATAACGCGACAGCGTGCGAGTTCGGCGGGCGTCGGCGTGGAGACAATCACGCCCGCTTGTTTCGGCTGGATTGCCGCGAACTGTTCGAGTTTCGGCGCGGGCGGTAGCGCCTCAGCGATGTTCGTGCCGACACCGGTGCTCAGCGACAAGATAGCGAAGGCTTTAGCTGCAAATCGTTTCGTAGTCATTCGCGACACCCTCAAGGAACGCGGCCGCACTCGTCCGGCACAACCGCTACTCGTGGTATCGGACAGACAATCGCTACAAGTTGAAGCGAAACGGAGTTTGCAGGATGGAATCACTCGGAAATGCGATGCGCTAGGCGCGGGGCGTTCGGCCGTAGAAGCGGTTTGCGAGAACGCTCTCGGCGGCGATGCCTAACAGCACCGCGATCAGGAGCCACGGGAAAAGGTCGAGCGGTTGGTTGAACTTCGAGGCGAGCACGTCGCGGAGTTTCAGGTCTTTGCCGATCGGCACGACGCTGTTGGGACCGAAGAGATTTTCGATTGCTTCGGCAGGGACTTTGTCGAGCGTGCTTTCGTCAGCGGGGGCGTTCAAACTGAAACCCTCTCGCCATTTCAGGGCATCGATCGTCAGCAAAAAGTTGCCCGTATTTTGGGCGTTCGCGGCGGGCAGGCGATACTCGGTCTGGTTCTCGGCCAACTCCACTTCCGCATCGCGACCCGAAAACCCTCGTCCTTCGAGCCGTAGTTTTGTGCCGGCCTTGCGTTCGCCGCGAGGCAACATTACTGGCACGGTTTGCCCGCTGACGAAGTTGAAATTCGCATCGGTCGGATCGCCAGCCATGTAGCGCATCAGTTGATTCGGGATCGCGACCGCCCACGAATTGCCGACATCCCAGTAATCGTTCCACGCTTCGAGAGGGTTCTTTTGCGTGTCGAACCGCGTCGTGGACAACAGCACTTTGCCGCCCTTGGTGCCGACGTTGCGCTCGAGCAATGCGGGGCGTTGTTTCGCGGCATCATCGTCGTCGTCGTACTTCACGATGACGGTGCCTTCGGGGGCGCGTTCGACGTCGAAGTATCGCAGAACGCGACGCGGGTTGACGAGGATATCGATGTTGCCTTGGAGCTTCCACTCGATGAACGGCGCGAATAATGGGTGACGAAGTGTATCGTAATTGACGAGCCAAGACACGCCGCGGGAACGGTCGTAGGCAGTCGGTGCTTTCGGATCTTTCGGCACTTCGGGCTTCGGGAACGTCGTCGCGTCGATGGTGTCTTTCTTCAGCGAACCGGGCAGCAACCGCCCTGCTTCCGCATCCGTCGTGCTGTAACTCGCGATCCTCGCATCGGGGCCAGGCATCACGAGCAGTTTCCCGCCTGACTCGACGTACGTGCGGAGTTTTGGCCACAACCGCACGGGGTCCGCAACGCCAAGCAGGCAGACCGCTTCGTAGCCGGTCAGGTTCGGGACTTCATCCG
>JAYSYI010000617.1:0-2977 GCA_043727665.1 Limnoglobus sp.
TAATCATTGCGCTGCCGATTGCGATTCTCGTTTTCGTATCGCAACCGGTAAATCTACCGACGACGGTCAACATGACGCCGTTCTGGCCGAGCGACTGGAGCCAGATCAATTGGTCGAAATACGGACAAGCTGCCGTGGCGGTGCAATGGGCGTATCACGGGTGGTTGAACATCACGCCAGTGGCTGAAGAAGTAACCGAACCGCAACGCAACATTCCGCGGGCGCTGATCGGTGGCGTGCTGTTGCTAATCGCACTGTATGTGGGCGCGAACGTCGCGTATTACACGGTCATTTCGCGAACCGAAATGATGGAACTCGGTAACACGCCCGTTTCGACTGCGTTCTGCATTCGGCTACTCGGGAACGTCGGTGGCGCGATTGCATCGCTGATCCTCATGACTTCGGTTTTCGGGTCGCTTAATGGGAATATCCTCGTCGCGCCGCGGTTGCTTTACGCGATGAGCGACGACGGACTGGCCCCAAAACGCCTACGTGAATTGCATCCGAAATTCCGCACACCCGCCGCCGCGATGCTCGTCTTCTCCGGGTGGGCGATGTTGCTGGTGATCGCTGCGGAACTCGCGAAAGAATCGGGTCTGATTAGCGAGAAGAAATCCGTTTTCGACATCCTCACCGATTATTGCGTCGTCGGCGCGACCGCGTTCGAGACGATGGGCGTGGCCGCAATCTTCATCTTGCGTCGCACGCAACGCGAACTGACACCGACGTTACCGTACCGCTGCCCCGGCTACCCCGTAGTGCCGATCTTGTACGTGCTGATTCTGTTCGCAATTTTAATGAACATGTTCATCGGCGAAACGCAGCGGACCGAAGCGATTGTTGGCGTCGGCTTCGTCGCCATCGGTGCGATGGTATACGCAGCATTCTTGCAGAAAAGACCAGATTAAATTAGCTGCGACGCGGAGTCCTCGTAGCGGAGCGCGTCACCTTAATAAGGGGATTGTCAGGTTATGGGTGTAGTCCACGCGCTCCGCTACGCAAAGACTCCGTGTCGCGGCTAATTCCGCGTTACTTTTTCTTGCGTTTCGGCTTCGGCGTTTCTTCGACGGCGGGGATCGGCGCACGAATGGATGATGGCACCATCGCGGTGGGTACGATGACGTAGCCGTGCGGCTTGAGCAACACCGCCAGTTCGTCGGCTTGCTGGAAGGCGTTGGGAGTATCGACGCCGGCGATGCTTATCGATGCGTACCACATGCGTTCGCGATCGCGCGGATGGAGCACGTCGGGGTCGATCTGAATTCCGCGAACGAGATCTTTGTCGAACTTCAGGGTTTTCATGTGGCTGGCGAGTTGCCGCCACGTGATGCCGGTCGAGACGACGATACCGCCCGTCGACTCGACCTTGCGGGCCAGCGCGATGTGAAACATACCCGGTAAGCGACCGACGGCGAAACCGTTATCGCGTATCGTTTCGAGCAACTCAATGATCCCGTCCATGACACTCCGCCCGAATGAACGGGTAGCAATCCGTTACGATGTTACAGACACAATACTAATCTGCCCAAACTACCACAACTGCCAAGGGTTCGGATACTGCACTATTTGCGCAATTTGGTAACGCGACAAAATGCCGTGCCGTTTCCTACACTGAGTGGGACGATGTGAAGGTAATGTGCGAAAGGAAATGACGATGAATCTGCCATGGTGGGGTTACGTGATTATTGCGGGTTTTGCTTGGGGTACGTATGTCCCGATCATATTTTACGGTGGGACCGAACTGACCACGAAACCGGGCACGATCGGTGGGCGTTTGGCGTCGATCTTGTGTGTCGGCGTAGCGTATTTCGTGATGGCCGTGCTGGTGCCGCTGGTGATTATCAGCACCCGTGCCGATGCCAAACCCGAGTGGAATTTGAACGGCCTGATCTTCAGCGGCGTGGCGGGGGTGATGGGGGCCGTCGGTGCGATCTGCGTGATTTTCGCAAGCAAGGCCGCAACGGATACCGCCAAGATCGAGTTCGACGACCGTGTGACGGCCTATGTCCAGACGCTCGAAGCCGAGCCGGATGCGGTGAAGAAAGTCGCGATCGAAACCGAGAAAAAAGCGTACGAAGCGGGTCGCAGTCGATACCTCGCGAGTTACCGCATCTACATCGCCCCGCTGATTTTCTGTCTGGCTCCGCTCATCAACACGCTGCTGAGTTTGTTGTGGCACCCGAAGCCGGGGAATGCGTTCCACTTCGATTTCACGATGCCATCGTGGCACCTGCCGGTGGGGATTCTGTTCGTGGCAACGGGGACATTCCTCGTGCTGTATTCGAAGGAAGCCGCCGAAGCGAACAAGCCTGCTGCCGTGAAACCGGTTGCCAGTGCAGGATCGTAACATGGCACCCGAGGACGCCGTCGAACGCCTGAACGCGACGCTCGCTCACGCCTGGATGATCCGCACGTTTCTGAAACATGCGGAGGAGATTCAGGAGAACGTCGAGATGCTCGATGTGCCGCGAACGCTGTACGACAGCATCCGCGCCGTCGAACCGGCATTCGAACGCGGCGATGTTCCCGAGTACCTGCGACGGCTGAAGGGGAAACTCGCGAAGATCCGCCGGATCGCATTTTATTTCCGCGATCACTACAAAGAGTTTTCGCCGCACACCAACTACGCGATGGCCTCGGCCTCGTTGCTGGAAGTCGTGCGGCGGATGGAAGAGATCTTCGCCGATGTGGTGATCCCGCCGCCCGGAAAAGTGCTGCCGGACCTAATCGACGAACTGGAAATTCCCGAAGTGTAACCCTTATCGTGAGAACACATGCGCGTCGCCCACAATGTTTTTTTCAAACTGACCGATCGCTCGCCAGAGAAGATAGCGGAGATGATCGATGCGTGTAAAAAGTATCTGAACGTGCAACCGGGCATCGCGTTTTTCGCGGCGGGGCCGCTGGTGAAAGAACTCGCCCGCCCGGTGAACGACCTCGATTGGGACGTCGGCTTGCACCTCGTGTTCGTGGATAA
>JAYSYI010000618.1:0-9070 GCA_043727665.1 Limnoglobus sp.
TCGCGTCAATTGCTCCGCTGCTGGTGATGAGGCACATCCCTGCATCTGCGTAATACGCCGTGTTCGCGACGAGCTTGGTCGGTCGGCCCTTGCCCGCGACCATCAGGTCTTCCAACGCGGTTTCCACTTCGTGTTTCGGTCGTTTCGTGTTCAGAACCAAGTAAGCATGGCCGCGTTCCATGCCACTTTTCCAGCTGTTTATGCCCGTTTTCGGATCGACAACGTTTGTACCGCCGCGAACGACCGAGTACCACGGAGCCGCCCCACGCACCGCAACAAGGCACGAAACGGGATCCCAACTGAGGCGATCTCCGGCAAAGCCGACACCGGGGTACGCGGCATATGCCACGGTTAACGGGTTGTGTTCGGGCATTTCGTAAGTCGCGCGCCGCCCGGAGTTGGTCGATCCGCCTTCCCCGTTGAACAGCACCTCGGTCGGCCATTCAGCGCACACCGTGGCGGCCGAAGCGGGGTCTTGCTTGAAGTTCCACTCGGCGTCTTTCGCGTTCGCATGTGGGGGATAATTTCCGCCCATTACTTCGAGCCGCTGGACCTTCTTCGCGATCAGCGCTTTGCCGTCCATCGGGCTGATTGCATCTGCGGGGGATTTCAGCAGGTTCGCCAAGTTGCGGAGCGGCCCAACCGCCACGATGATCGCGCTGCCGTCGATCTGTTTGGCCAATAACTTACGGTAGAGTGTCACTGCGTCGGGATACTCTTTGCTCTCGCGAAACCGGTGCGGGAAACGGCGAACGATCTCGGCGGGGAAGCCGGGGTCGGGCAGAAATCCCGGATCTTTGAGCGTTCCAACGGGAATCTCGGGCCGCCCGAACCAGGTGTTGATCGCATCGAGGCACGGTGCGATTGCGGGCGAAGAGGTGCAGCCGATCGTCGCGAGCAGCTTGGCTTCCCCACGCTCGACTGCGCCGTGAAGAATGAATAACGCCCCGACATCGTCGCAGTCGCCGCCCGCATCGGTGTCGAAAATGATGTTCCGCGCAGGCTCCGCAGCTTGGCAAAAACTGCACGCAAACAGCAACAGTAACGCGATAATTCTCATAGGTTTCCGTTTCATGTTTGGTCGAGCGAAGCGCGGAAATCGACGGTCTCGATCGCGAATGTCGCACACTTTGCGATGGTCGGAAAATGTTCGTCGACCCAGCCGTTCTTTACGGCAACCTTCCACGGTGTGCCTTTCGGAATATCGCATGATTTTAGCAGAACGAGTCGCTGGCAGTCATGCACTACGGCAATGCGTGCGGCGAGTGAATCGGTCGTCACTTGCCACGTGTGGGGGAGTGACAGTAATTTGTCATCGTCTCTTTGTGCGAATGCGAGACAGTCGATCAATTCAAGTTGTTTGGGGAGATTGTACGGCAACAGCATCGCCTTCAGAACGGCAGTCGGTGCCGCGAGCGATGCAAGTGCGGCCCAATGTGCGGCGTCTTCGCCGAGTGTGTGGATGCGGTCCATCTCGCGTACGGCATCTGCGAATCGTCCACCACCGGCCACGAGAAGGATCTTCGTTTCGCTCTGCATCTTAAGCCAATCCGCAAGCGTCGGCGCTAACTTGGGATGATCGAACAGACTACCGCCGACTTTGACGACCATCATGCGGGGTTCTCTGTGGCCAACATTGCGACCGCGTGTGCGGGGGCACAACCGCTGACCGATTTACCGAGTTTGTGCGAGAATGAGCAGAGCGGGTAACGTACTTTCGCGAACAGACTATGCAGCAAAAATTCGCCACTCCCCGACAAGATCAGCGTTGTGGGCGTGAACCGCGACAGGATCGCTTTCTGAAACGCCACACGCATTCTTCGGATTTGCTCATCGCGGAGTTGTGCCGCAAATTGGCGGATCGCTTCGTCGCTCATCGTCTCGCGATCCGCACATCGGGCACGGGCCAATCGCGCCAGAGAAAACGCAAGCGTGGCCGGTCGGTTGTCGGCAGTGTCCATATCGGTTTCGTCTTCGGGAATCTCGCGTAACACTGTGTAAACGTCGCGCATCGTTGCGAAATATTCTGCCGCAATGTGTGGTAGCCCGAACGCGAACACCGGCGTGCGCGATGTGCCGAAGTACAGCAGTTCCCCGGCTTCGAGGCGTTCCCTGTCGGTGGGGCCGACGCTATCGGGCTTGCCGTTGCGGATCGCAATCAGGTCGGTCGTCGTCGAGCCGATGTCGATGAGGGCGGCATCGGCTTTCGGGCTAAATCGTGCCGCATACGTGGCCAAGGCGTGCCAGTTCGCCGCCGCCACTTTCGCAGTGTCTTTGCGTGCTTTCGCCACTTTCACGAACTGGCCATCGGTCGTCCAAATCCGGACTTTGCACTTTCCAGCAGCCTGTTCGACCGCATCCAGAATCGCCAGAACGCCTTCGCGTAAAGTCGGGAAGCAGTCGCAGAGTTCACCGGTCATTGTGACAGCGAGCGTCGTCGTTTCCGGAAATTGTGCGATCAACGCGGCGAGACTGTCGCCGAGTTTGTCCGGTTGTTTCCAGAGCGGGAACGGAACGGAAACCGCGTGGCGGCCTGCCATGGCGGCCTTCAAGTTCGCCCCACCGATGTCGAGTCCTAGAACAGTGTGTGTCATACTTCACGAGAATATAAGGTTCCCGGATGTCCCGCTACCTCATCGGCATCGATCTCGGCACGACGAACTCCGCACTCGCTTACGTCGACTCCGACGAAAAGACGAAAACGGGCCGTCCGAAATTGCGCACATTCGCGGTGCCTCAACTCGTCGGCAGCGGGCAGGTCGGCGAGTTGCCGTTGCTCCCGTCCTTCTTGTATTTACCCGGCCCACACGAACTACCACCCGCCGCAATCGCGTTGCCCTGGAATGTGAACGCGATCGATGCAATCGGCACATTCGCGCGCAATCACGGTGCGAAGGTGCCGGGGCGACAAGTCTCATCGGCGAAGTCGTGGCTGTGCCATCCGGGCGTCGACCGCACCGCGCCATTGTTGCCGTGGGCATCGCCGCCCGATGTCGTACGCATTTCCCCGCTCGAAGCCTCTGCTAAATATCTTCGCCACCTCGTCGATGCTTGGAATCATGTGAAAGCGAAGACGCCCAGCGATCGACTCGAAGAGCAATTCGTCGCGATTACCGTGCCGGCGTCGTTCGATGATGTCGCGCGAAATTTGACGGCCGATGCTGCAAAACAGGCGGGGTTGAAACACGTCGTTTTGCTCGAAGAACCGCAAGCGGCATTTTATGCGTGGCTCGGGACGCACACGGCAAAGGAAGCGAATCGTGTCAAGCCGGGGATGCGTTGCCTCGTCGTCGATGTCGGCGGCGGGACGAGCGACTTCAGCCTGATTCGTGCCGGGGAAGGCCAGGGCGATTTGGCCTTTTTGCGCGATGCCGTGGGCGAGCATTTATTGCTCGGCGGCGACAACATGGACCTTGCTTTGGCGAAAGCAATCGAGGCAAAACTACCCGGTGGCAAGATCGATGCGGCGCAATTCGGCGGGCTGATTCAAGCGTGCCGGACTGCAAAAGAAGCGTTACTCGTGCCATCGCCGCCCAAATCGTACCCGGTAACGGTCGTCGGGCGCGGGCGTTCGGTAGTGGGCGGCACGGTGTCCTTACCGATCTCGCAAGCCGACGTACGAAGCGTGCTTTTCGATGGCTTCTTTCCGACCGTGTCGCGCGATGCAGAGCCGTCGCGTGTCGCCCGTGCGGGATTGCAAGAGATGGGCTTGCCGTACGTGGCCGACCCCGCAATCACGAAGCACCTTGCCGCGTTTCTGCGGCTAAATCGCACGACACCCGACGCGATTGACGCGATCCTTTTTAACGGCGGCGTATTCCAACCACCGGTGCTACAAGAGCGATTAATCGATGTGATGCGGCCGTGGTTCGGCGACGATTGGCAGCCGATCGTGCTGACGAGTCCCTCGCTCGATCTGGCGGTCGCGTGGGGGGCGGCGTACTTCGCGTGGTTGAAGCAAACGGGCGGACAACGCATCGGCGGGGGCACGCCGCGTTCGTACTACATCGGCATCGAGACAACCGAACCGAGTGCGAATCCGGAGCTACGTTCCGTACTTTGCGTGGTGCCGCGACGGATGCAAGAGGGCGAAGAAATTTCGCTGCCGAAGCCCGAACTGGAGTTGGCGCTCGGCCGCCCCGTGCTGTTTCCGCTTTACACTTCAACCGTACGCGGCGACGATGCGGCGGGTGATCTCATTCAAGTTTCGCCCGACCAATTGCTACCGTTACCGCCGTTGCACACGATTTTGCGCGGTGGCAAACGCAGTGGCACGAAACAAATTCCCGTTACGCTCGCGGCAAAATGCACCGAGATCGGCACGCTGGAATTGTCGTGCGTGTCGCGGGAGGGCAACCGCTGGAAACTCGAATTTAACGTGCGCGACTTGGTACCGGAACAGCGTGGCGATGCCAAAGAAGCCGCGCCAATCGATGTCTGGCCCGAAGAGAAAGTCCAAGCGGCGCGCGATGCGATTCAGGCGGCGTTCGTGGGTGGTGACACCGCATTGACAGTCACGCCGCAAGAACTGCCGAAGCGCATCGAAGCGGGCCTCGAATTGACGCGGTCCGAGTGGCCAACGGGGCTGTGCCGACGAATGTGGGACTTCCTCAGTGAGGTGTCCGAACAGCGTACACGCGGCCCTGCATTTCTCGCACGATGGTATAACCTCACCGGATACTGCCTGCGTCCGGGGTTCGGCGATCCGCTCGACCGATACCGCGTCGAGGCGGCGTGGAAACTCCTCATCGCGACGGCACCGGGCGTCGGTGCGAAAACGGTCACGGTTGCCGATGGCGGCGCGGATTATTGGATCATGTGGCGTCGCATGGCGGGTGGATTGAACGCGGCACTGCAACTGGCGTTGTTCGCGAAGCTGAAGCCGATTCTGCTTCCCACAAAGGGTAAAGCGATCAACCGGCCCAGTACGAATGAACTCGCGGAGATGTGGCGCACGGTGACGAGCCTCGAACGGCTCGATGCGAAAACGAAGGAGAACCTCGGCAACGAACTGCTACGGCAAATCTCGCGAACGCCGGTGCCAACGTTCGCGTTTTGGTCGCTCACTCGGCTCGGTGCGCGCGTGCCACTTTACGGGCCACTGAACGCGATTGTCCACCCGTCGACCATCGAAACGTGGCTCGAACGACTCGTCGATTTCACGCCGACGAACGAGAGCGAAAAATCGGGTTGGGCGTTCTGCTTGGCGCAACTGGCACGGCGAAGTGGCGTGCGTGCGATCGAGGTGAGCGAAGACCATCGCGAGCGCGTGGCCGCGCGATTGCGTACGGTTCACATACCGGAAAACTGGTTGCGGATGGTGGAGGAAATCGTGCAAACCGGTGGCGACGACCAATCGCAGATGTTCGGCGATTCGCTGCCGATCGGCCTGCGGTTGACGCAATCGGCGGGGTGAAATTACTTCTTCTTTTTCGGCGGCGCTACGGCGGCCGTTGCTGTGGTTGTCAGCCAGAGATCTGTCGTGGCGATCTCGAAGTCGGGCATTTTGAACTCGGCGACACGGTTGGTGATTTTGCCATCCTTCGAACGGCCGACGAATTGGAACGGCACGGACACGCCCGCTTTCTCGGTCGTTAGCTTCACGACGATTGGCTTCTTCCCGTCGGATGGCACGATCTCGACTTTGATATCGGCGGGCAAACCCACGGCTGACACCTCGATGTCACCCGCGAAGCCACCGGACTTCACGACGGTGATCGGAATCTCGGTCGGCTTACTGGGAACGACCGTGAAATGATCGCCTTCAAGTACCAGATGAAAGTCGGGCTGTTCGACGATTACCCTTAATAGAAAGGCGTGCCGAGGACTGGCGGAGCCATGCAGGTCGCGGACTTCCAGGGTGTACACGCCACCGGCGTGGACACCAAATTTGAGTGTGACGTCGTTGCCAGGATTATCGGGCTGTGCGTTCATAAACACTTTGTCGGTCGCATCGGACAAGCGCAACGCGGGTGTGATGGCTAGCCCGAGGCTCGGGCCGTGTGCGGTCATCTGAAGCGTCGTGCCCTTTTTCGCGAGGATGCGGTACTTCGACAATTGCCCCGCTTCGCTAATGGCAGCCGACGCGCTGAACGGTGGCGGGATTGGTGTCTCGGCCTTCGGTGCGTCGATCACCGCGTGCGTTTCGCGACGGATGCGTAACGGATTTCGTGCGTGTGGCGTCAGCACGTTCTGCCAAACATCGTCGTTTGTCAGCACGGGAACGACGGTCTTCGCGACCTTCGGTACGTTCCAGCCGACGACGGAAACCGAACCTGGCTTCTCGCGATTCACCGCGAGCGGAAACGCGAAGTCGGCGTACGCTTCGATCGTGAGTGTCAGCCGATAGACGTAGTTGACGCTGCCAGCGAAATGGATGCTGCTATCCGGCGACGACGGGAACGCGAACAAGCGCACGTAGTACGTGCCATCGTCCGGCGCGGTGAACGCGATTAGCGGATCGAGGCCGCGGTGGTCGTGGTTTTGCTCTAACAGGAAGCCCGATTTCGAGACGATTTGCAGCACGGCATCCATCGGCGAGCGAAACGGGAAGTTCGCATCGAGCGCCGCCACCAGCGTTTGCCCCTTCTTCAGCGTCACCGCAAACACGTCGACATCGCCGTTCTTTTGCAGTTGCCCATTCACCAAGTTTGGCAGCGTGATCGGTTGCGCGTGCGCGCCATCGTCGTTCGGTTCGACTTCGCGACATTCGAGATACGTGCTGACTGCGAAGGGACGCAGCGTACTTGCGCCGGTTTCGTCGTGGAAACGCAGCCAGTAAATGCCGGGCAAGGCATCGGCGGCGATGGTGATCGCGAACTGGCCTTTGGTCTTACTGGCAATGCCGGAGATCGACTTGTCGCTGCTCCACACCTTCACGGGCCATGCGTCGAATCCACCGAAAACCGTGACTTCGACCGTTTGCCCACGAGGTCCGCCCGTGGGAAAAATGTGCGTGGCGATTGGGGCTGCGTTCGCCGACGCTGCCGACCAGAATAGCAACCAGCCGCAGAGGAAAATGCATCGTGTCATCGGTATGTCACCTCGGCGGCGGATTGTCAATTTCAGCCCATCAGTTCTTTGATCGGCATAGGGTCGCTGACGATGTGCGAGGGGCGGCCGTTCGGTGCGTACAACAGTTTATTCGGGTCGATGCCGAGCTTCGTGTAGATCGTCGATGCGAAGTTTTCTGGCGAAACGACGCGCTCGATTGCGGCGAAACCCTTCTTGTCGGTCGCCCCGATAACCTGTCCGCCCGGGGTGCCACCGCCTGCAAACAGCACGCTCATCGCGTTCGCCCAGTGGTCGCGTCCGGCGTCCTTGTTGATCTGCGGGGTGCGGCCGAATTCACCGAGCGCGATCACGAGCGTAGTATCGAGCAAGCCGCGCTGATCGAGGTCCGAAATCAGTGCGGACACGACTTGATCCCACGAAGGCAGTCGCGTTTTTAATGAGTCGAACAGCTTCGTGTGGTGGTCCCAGCCGCCGTCGTGCAGTGTGATGAATGGCACGCCCGCTTCGACCAATCGGCGAGCGAGTAACGCGCGTTGTCCGAACGCCGTTCGCGTGTAGGCTTGCCGCACTTTCTCTGGCTCGCGGCCGATACTAAATGCCGCCTGCGCTTCCTTCGATTTCATCAACTCGGCGGCTTGCAGATAATGTTCGTCGAGAGCGACAACGGGGTCGCCGGAAGTTTTATCGAGAAAGCGGCGGAAGCGATCGACCTCGACGCGGACATCGCTGCGGTCAGCGAACCGGCCCGCGGTCAGGCCGCTCGGCAATGCGACATCGCGAACGCGGAAGTCGTGTTGGTCCGGGTTCTCTTCGACGACGAACGGCGCGTATTTCGCACCGAGGAAATTCGGCCCGCCCGACCGTGTCATGCTCGGGAAACTGAAGTACGCGGGCAGCCCGGCGGGGGCACCGACCTCGGCGGCCGTCACCGAACCCATGCTCGGGTGGAAGCTGACGAACGCACCGCAACCGACGGGGATTCGCGGCGGTGCGCCCGTCGTCATGTAGTGATTGCCCGCACCGTGGTTACCTTGGTCGTGGCGAATCGAACGCACGATCGCGAGTTTGTCGGAGATTGCCGCGAGCCGTTTCATGTGCTCGGAAACCATCATCCCGTTCGTCTTCGTGGGGATCGCCTTGAAGTTGCCGCGATACTCCGAAGGGGCATCGGGCTTCGGGTCGAATGTTTCGTAGTGCGATGGCCCGCCGTCCATCCAAATGAGGATGCACGACTTCGCCTTCGGCGCGATCTTGTTCGTTCCAGACGAGGCCCGCATCGCGGTCGCCAGCCCGCCGCCGAGCAAAGTCGTGAGGCCGAGTTGCAAGCAGTCGCGACGCGAGATACCCAGGCAGTTCGTGTTCACGTTCGTCCCCTTCGATCAATCGTTGAATGCGAATTCGGGCGTATTCAATAAAGCCCACATCAGGTCTTCGGTCGCCTCGCGGCGGTTCGCGTTCTTCTTCTCGAATCGCGCCACGCACTTCGCCGTCTCTACGGCAATCGGTTCGCGGCAATAAATCAGCAAGTAAATCTCGCGTACGATCTCGGCCGGCGTTTTGTCGCTCTTCGCTAGTATCGCTGCGTTACCAGAATCATCGGTAATTTTACGTTGAATGTTCGGCGAATTCATCAGGTGGAGCGCCTGCACCACCGTCGTTTCCGAACTGCGTTCGCACGGTGGATCCTGGTTCGGATCGGGTCGCCCGAAGCTGTCGAGAAACTTCGAATCGAAGCGGACCGTCCACGATTCCATCGCACGCGAGCCGGGCGGCATCGCTTCGAATTTCTCGTTCACACCCGTAATGTCCGTGACCGCATCGAGCAGCACTTCCGCACGGAGTCGTTGACGATAGTGCCGCGAATAGTTACGGATGTCGCCGATGTTACGATCCCGTGGCGTCGAGTTCAAACCGTAGGCATGGCTGGTCGCGATTCGGCGGATAAGCGATTTCATATTGCAACCGCCTTTGCGGAAGTCGGCCGCAAGTTCGTCGAGTAGCGGGCCGTTCGTCGGCGGGTTCGTCGCACGCAGGTCGTCGACGGGGTCGACGATGC
>JAYSYI010000619.1:0-2970 GCA_043727665.1 Limnoglobus sp.
TACGTCAAATCGTCTATTACTTTTTGACTTTTGATTTTCGTGTGGATGATGACAAAGTCGGCCAATCGGCACTGGCAATACTGTTGCTTGGATTGTTGAGGAACGAATTCCAGTTCGTTGAGATTGAGGCAGTGAAACCGGGTGTCATGCGAGTATAATTAAAAAATCAAATGATCCAGCGTTTCTGAGGAGGGCGGTTCGATGAATTCTGAGCCATTCCTAACGGGTTCGACTCGTGAGAAAAACACGTCTCAAACTCGTGGCTTCTCTAGCAAAGCAGAAGTGACGATTCTCGATCCGCTCGATATTTCGTTCCGTATCGAGGAACTCAAGCAATTAAAGCTGGGTTGGCTCGATGGCATAGGCATGCCGCCGACGCATGATGGACTCGATTGGCTCCTGAACTCATTCGATGAGATGTATTCAAACGAAGCCCCACTTCCCTACTTGTATCCCACACCAGAAGGACAGATTTTGGCCGAATGGTCGCATAAACCGTGGGCATCATCACTGGAGATTGATCTCACGAAGAAATCGGGCGACTGGCACACTTTGAATCTGGACACCGACGTCGAAGATTCGAGAATGCTCGATCTGACAAACCCCGAGGATTGGCAGTGGCTCGCGCAAGAGATCCGCCGTATCAGTGCGGAGAGTGCATGACCGAGAATACGTTCTTGTTGCGTCAGATACACCCTTCGTTCGTTCAGAACGGTCGTGTCACTTCTCAACCATTTCGCCCGACACCCAAAGACGAATCGTTGCTATCGGTTTATGATGGCGACTTGATTTCCCCAGAGAAATCGTGGTTTCATTTTACAACGAATCTGATGCAACAGTCGGTGGGCACGATGGCCGTAACCGTTGCCGAATGTGCGGCTGAGAGTCTTCGCGCACGACCTGACCCCGAAACGTTTGCTGAACATGCTGTGATCGATTTTACCGGGTTGACAGATAAGGGCTGCCGAACGAAAAGCAAGAAACTCCAAGCCAAAGCGACTGATCGCGGTTGGTGCTATCCCATAGTCGCTGGCTGAGATGCGTATGACCAGCGACAAATCCGACGCACGCCAATCGCGTTGCGTCACTTCGCGACCAAAACCCCTTCGGGGGCTTTCTCTGTGGCCATTGATGGTGCGGGGACTCCGAGCGCTTCGGCGATGATGGGCGCGACGATAAGCGAACTCACGGCTTCCTCGCGGGTGCCGCGTTTCATTACGCCGGCACCGTAGATTAAAATTGGCACGTGGCGATCGTATTCGTGCGGCGTGCCGTGATCGGTGCCGGTCGAGAGCGCACCGGAAACTTGCATGTACGGCGGCGTGAGAATGTACAAGTCGCCGCAACGGTCGGGATGATACGACAGCCGCACCATCGGGCCGAATTGCTTCGCCAAGTCGCTGGTGAAGTCGCCTTTTTCGATCTGCGTTCGGCTAAACGCGGCCATGACAGTTGCTCGCCCTTCGAGCCAATTTCGTGCGTAACTTTCGACATTTTCGTACGGCACGCCGATCGATTCGATCGTCCGCCGGTTCAGATACACCCAAGGGTGCGTATCGCGAATCGGCCCTTCGACCCAGCGCCCCGCGACGCCTCCGGGCATGCCGAATGCGGCATCGAGTGCGGCATCCAACCCGTTGACATTGTCGCCGAGCGAAATGCGTTTCGCTTCGGGGTGCGTGCGAATCGCCATCTCCGGGAGCGGGCAAATGCCGTGATCCGCGGTGACGATGAGCACGAAGCGATCTTTGCCGAGCGTGCGTTCGAGGTGGGCAATCATGTCGGCAACGATCGCATCCGAACGCAGCGTGATGTCCATCACTTCGTGCGAATCAGGGCCATAGGCATGACCGACGATATCGTTCGGCGAAAAACTGACGAGGAGCAAGTCGGATGCCCCACGGTCGCCGAGTTTTTCGGCGTCGATGGCCGTTTTCGCGAACTCCCAAAGTAGTTCGTTTCCGAACGGCGAGGCCTCGATGGCGGTGAGGTAGCTCGCGGTCTTGTCGTCGGCTTTCGGCAACACGTGCGGGAAGATGCTCGGCAGGCCGCCGGGGTTCTTGGCTTCGCCGATCATGTTATCCGGCCCCGCCAGACGGTTGTACATTTCCTCCGGTTTCAGACGATCCCACGAGCGACCGGCCCAGCGATACACCGCGTCGTGGTTGAAGCGATCCACCCAATCCGGCAGTCGCGTACGGTAGAAACTCGACGTGTGAAATTCGCCTTCGGAACTATCGAAGCAATAGCAGCCGACCGGTTCCTTACCGCCCATAAGCACCGCCGAACGGTCTTTCATCGAGAGTGAAACGGTGCGGCCTTTACCGTTGGTGGCTTCGCGCAAACTATCGCCGACGGTGGGTGCGAGTAACCGCGTCGGGGCGATTCCGGGCCATTTTTTCGCGACGCCTTCGCTCGGCGGAACGCGGTCGTACGTTTCATCCGAGGACGCCGCATAAACGACTTTGCCCTTCCCGCGGTCGTACCAGCGATTCTCGATAATGCCATGCACCGAAGGCGGCGCTCCCGTTGCGATGCTCGCATGACCGGGGCCAGTCGAGGAACAGGCATACGGCAAGTGCGCGTTGCGGTACCAGACGCCTTCGGTCTTCATTCGCTCGAAACCCCCGGGGCCAAACTCGGCCGCCCAACGGCTAAGATAGTTGCCACGCATCTGGTCGAACGCGACAACGACGACGAGCTTACCCGTACCCGTACCGACTTCGGACGTCGTATCGACATCGCGCTTCGCCGGAGTCGCCGAACGCGACACGAACCAAATCGCCGACGCGACGAGCAAAATCGCCGGAGTCAGCACGACCAACAAACGAACAACACGGCCAAGCGACATGCGAAACTCCGCACGGTTGAGGAAAATAACATTCAGGGAAGGTACGACGTCCCACCCAGGGGTACGACGTAAGACGTCTAACCCTGGTCTGTCTGATGCAACCCCGTTGGGGTAAGAAT
>JAYSYI010000620.1:0-9066 GCA_043727665.1 Limnoglobus sp.
CCAGCGAGCGTTTTCGCACCGGCAATCGCGTCGTCGAGCGTACCGAGTTCGTCGACGAGGCCGTTGGCTTTCGCTTGGCGACCGGTCCAGACGCGACCGCTGGCGATTTTTAACAACTTCTCTTTGGTCATGTCGACGCCCGCGGCTTTGCGGCCGAGGACGGCTTTGCTCGTGAACTGATCGTAGACGTCTTCGACGGTTTCGGTCATCACTTTACGTTCGGATTCGGAGTACGGGAACGTCGACGACATGACGCCAGTGTTCTTGCCTCGACTAATAACTTCGGTCTTCATTCCGGCCCATTCTTGCAGGCCACCCGTAACGAGTTTCAGTCCGAAGACGCCGATCGAACCAGTGATCGTGCCTGGCTCGGCGTAGATCTTCTTCGCCGGCATACTGATGTAATACCCGCCGCTGGCGGCCACATCGCCCATGCTGGCGACGATTGGTTTCTTGCAGCGAACGAGTTCCCGCCAGATGATGTCACTGGCGAGTGCGGAGCCACCGGGGCTATCGACGCGAAGGACGATCGCCTTCACGGTTGGGTCTTTTTCGGCTTTGCGGATCGCTTCGACCATCGTTTCCGAACCGACCGAACTGCCGCCACCCATGATCGGGTTGCCGCTGCCGTTCTTACCCGAGGCGATGGCTCCGACCGCGTAAATGACCGCGATCTTCGGCTCGCTCGATTCTTTCTCTTTCTTCGAACCGCCCATTATCGTTTCCATCAACGAGAATGGGTTCGACATGTCGAGCTTCGAGGCCTTCGCCTTGCCGTAGCCCGTTTCGATCTTGACGCTCTTAGTGCCGAGCGACTTCGCCATTGCGATTTCGAATTCGTCTTCGTACGTAACGGCATCGACCAAGCCGAGTTTCGCGGCTTTCTTCGCCGTGAACGGACCTTGGTCGAT
Source organism: Limnoglobus sp. (assembly GCA_043727665.1). Lineage (GTDB taxonomy): Bacteria > Planctomycetota > Planctomycetia > Gemmatales > Gemmataceae > Limnoglobus. The sequence continues at coordinate 912 of JAYSYI010000620.1, forward strand.
GATTTCGCGGACTTGTTCGGGCGTCAGCTTGCGGCCCTTCGCGATCGGGTTGACCATTTCGTTGGCGAAATTGTCGTCGAGCATCGACTCGATTTGCTCGCGGTTTTCCTTGCTCATCGTGTCGCGGAGTAGCGGTTCGACGGCGGCCTTGTAGTCGCCGACTTTCAACACATCGGCTTTTAGTTTCAGCAGATCGAGCGTGTTCTTGTAGAACGTGACTTCGGCACGCATCCCGACCAACACGACGCCACCCGATTCGGGCAGGCCGATCATGTCGCAACTCGTGGCGAGCAAATACGCCTTCGACGAATATTCTTCCGAATATGCGAAGACCTTCTTGCCGGTGGCGCGGAAGTCAGTGATGGCGCGTTGCAGTTCGTGGAGTTTACCGTAGCCGACTTCGAGGTCGCTGAGGTCAAGGAGCAACGCCTGAATTTTGTCGTCTTTTGCGGCCTTGTGGATACGCTTCAGCTTGCTGCTGAAGTTTTCCGCAGGTGCGCCGAACAGCGAATCGCCGGCGACGGGGGACTCGTCCATATCTCCGCTGAGCTTGATGCTGGCGATGCGGGCGACGTTTTTATCGACGGCGTCTTTGTCTTTGGCTTGATCTTTTTCTTTGCCCTTCACGCCATCTTTGGCACCGACTTCAGGCTTCCGAGCCTTGAACGGATTCGTATCGTCCGCAACGGACAGGGCGAGCAAGCCCGTCGAAAGAGCTGCGGTTAAAAGCCACTTGGTCATCTTGCGGAACCTCAGAGTGATGTTGTCGGCAGGTGTATCGAACGGCGTCAAAACCATTTTAGCCCTGACAGACCGTTCATGGCGACATTCGCCACAAATCGAATGATCTTGTACCCACATCCCCGAAAATGTTACCAGTGTGATCGGGATTTGGATTTCGGGGTGCAATCCGTTGCCAATTGCTAGTTGATACCTGCGTTCGGGAAGGAAGGTTTCGCGAATGTTCCCACTGACCCGCGTGCTCGTTTCGATACTGTGTGCTGTTTCGTTTGTGGGCATAACCCGCGTGGCGGCCCAGCCGATTCCGGAGCCAACCGATGCGGTCGTACCCGCGCAATTCACGTTGCAACCGGCGAACGTCGGCACCGGCAACGTACCCACAATCGGGCGAATCGGGGCGGGAATGCCGCCGATGCCGCCATCGCCAACCGTGCAGATTATGGTGCTCGTCCCACAAGACATCGCGCCGGGGCAAGAGATTCTGTACACACTCAAAGTCGTGAATTCGTCGGCGGCCCGTGCGGATAAAGTCGTCGTGCGAATGCCAATACCGAGCGGGGTCGAACCGGTTCCGGTCAAGGTCGAACCGAAAGCGAAAGCCAAGGAAGGCGTGCCCAACGAGCTATTTTGGGACATCGGCACGCTCGAACCGAACGGCTCGAAGCTCATTGAAGTGACGTTACGCCCGAAAGCCGATGCCACGGACATCAGTGCCCGTGCACATGTGAGTTTCGAACACGGGCAGTTAGTGAAGACCGCAATCAGCGTTCCCAAGTTGAAAGTGAAGACCGAGATTCCGAAACAAACGTCGCTCGATAATCCGATCCCCGTTCGCGTGACGATCCGCAATGAGGGCCGCGTGGCCATCGACGCCGTCAAGCTCACCGAGACCGTGACCGAAGGCGTGGCGTTCCACAAAGACACGACCGGCGAGAAAGGCATCAAGCCCGAACAGCGCGTTTGGAACGTCGGCACCGTGCGGCCCGGTGAGATCAAAACCTACGATTTCCGCCTGATGGCCAAGTCCCGTGGCGACGTTCGCGTGCTCACCGCCGTCGATGGCAAAGGCTCCGGCCAGGCCAACGACACCGCCGAAACGAAGGTCGAAGAAGCGGCACTGAAGCTCGATTTGAAAGGCGATCCGAAAACTTCCGGCGACACGCTCGCGAATTACGAAGTGACCGCAACGAACACCGGAACGATGCCGCTACTCAACGTCCGCGTGAATGGGTCGGTGCCTGCCGACTGCTTGCCGCGACGGATGACGAACGGCGGGCAGGTGTATCGCGATCAGGTGCAATGGACGATTCCGAAGCTGGCACCCGGCGACCGCGAGACGTTCCGCTGGAGCCTGCAAACGTCGGCCTCCGGGCGGAAAACCGTTCGAGCCACAGCTGTAGGCCGAGGACTGGAAGAATCGGCGAATGTCGAAACCGTATTCGCCGGTGCAGCCGTGCTGCACTGGGAAACGAGCTTCGACCAACCGACGGTTGGTATCGATCGCCAGGGAATTTACACGGTGAAAGTAACGAACACCGGCAGCGAAGCCGCTAGTGGCGCGCGGCTCGTCGTCGATCTCCCGCCGAAGGGGGCCGTCACCGTCGTCGAGGTCTCGCCGGCGAACAAACGAGCGGGCGATCAGATCACGTTCGAGCCACGGGCTATTGCGGCGGGGAAGTCCGAGATTTTCTCGATCACCTTCAAAGGCGAGCAGATCGGCAAAGCGTACTTCAACGCAAAACTCGCCGCCCCCGCACTCGGCGAGAAGCCGATCGGCGCAGAAAAATACGTCGAGATCACCCGCGGGCGTTGAGATTGGGCTACCTTGTTACGATCCCGTCAGCCTGCTCGCCTTTGCGACATTGCGGACTTGTTTGTCGCGAAAATCCAGACGGCACCGAGTACCATCATGGTGGCGGCGAAGAGTAAGCCGGTGCTCCAGCCGTACATCATGACGAGCCAGCCGACCATGAGGCTGGCTCCGACGTCGCCGAGGCCGTTGACGACGGCGAGGACGCCGTAGGCAGTGCCGTGAATCGCTTTGTCCGCGACGAACTCCGCGACGAGCGGCGGCTCGATCGTTTCCTGAATCGCCATGTACGTTCCCGCCAGTGCGAACAGCACGGCCCACCCCATGAGCGAGCCATCGACGATCGTCATCCATGCGGCGAACAGTGCCATCGTCAGCGCACCCAGCACGTAGCCGATGAACAACAGTTTGCGGTGGCCGATCCGGTCGCCGAGCCAGCCGGCGGGGAACGCCATCGCGGCTTGCACGAAGTTTCGCCACGCGTAACAGAGAATTCCCGCGATGGCGGCGCGTTGCGGATGGTCCGAGATGCCATCGAGCGGCAGATATTGAATCGCGGCGAGAATCAGAAGCGTGTGCGAAAAGTCGCCGAGGCCGAACAGCCCGACGCCGACGAGAAACTTGCGGTAGCTCGCGGGCAAAAGCGCGATCGACGCGCCGAGTCGTAGCCCCGGTTTCGGCGTGAAACGCTGTTCGCGAACGAGCAATGCGAACGTGAGTGCGGCACCCAGCCCCGGTATCAGCGTCAGCCAAAATGCCATTGCGTATGTGCCGTGCGGGTCGTATCCCAACACGTTCGCGGCGGGTATCTGATAGAGCAAGTACGCCGCGAGCAATGGCCCGACGACCGCGCCGAGCGTGTCGCCCGCTTTGTGGAAGCCGAACGCTTTTCCCCGGTGTGCCGGGTCGACGGCATCGGTAATAATCGCGTTCCGCAACGGCCCGCGAATCCCCTTGCCGAGCCACGCCAGCGACTTCGCCACGAGCACCAACGGCCACGCCACGGCCAGTGCGCAGAGTGCGAACGCGGACCCCGTTAGCACGTACCCCGTGACGACGAGCGTCTTGCGTTTGCCGATGCGGTCGCTCCACCAACCGACGAGAATCTTCGCGGAATTCGAAATGAACTCGGCCGCCGCCTCGATCGCACCGAGTACCTGCGCGGCTTGGCCGAACGGCAGCCCGAGCAAAATCAGAAACGACGGCAACAACGAGGTCGCCAACTCGTAACCGACATCGGCGAGGAAACTCGTCAGCCCTGCGCCGACCACCGTGCGGTTCAACCATGCTGTCATAACGACGACCTTTCGAGCGGCTGCAATGCGGCCACGGCATCATATCGCGACGATTCGAGCGGGATCGCTTCCTCGACGACGAACGGGCCGACGCGAGTCCGACGCAGTTCTTGTACCAATCCGCCCACGCCGAACGTGGCACCCAGATCGCGGGCGATACTGCGAACGTACGTGCCTTTCCCGCAATCGATTTCGAGTTCGAGGTACGGCCAGTCGTACGACAACAATCGAATCGCATCGACGCGGACGGTGCGCGGCTCGAGCTTCGGATCGATGCCACGGCGTGCCAACTTATGCGCCCGTTTGCCGCCGACTTTCAGTGCCGAGTACACGGGGGGAAGTTGCAAGATGCTGCCGATAAACGTGGGAATTGCGGCGCGAACGGCGGCTTCGTCTGGTGGCATCGCGGTGGCAGTTTCCACGATCGCGCCATCGGCATCGTCGGTGTCGCTGGTCGCGCCGAGTCGGATGCGGCTCCAGTAACGTTTGCCCATGCTTTGCACGGTGTCCGCGAGTTTCGTTGCCTCGCCGATGCAGATGACGAGCAACCCCGTCGCACGCGGATCGAGCGTGCCGGTGTGGCCGATTTTCGTCCGTCGCGGGAACCAGTTCTGCACCGCGTTGACGACTTCCCGCGAAGTCATCCCGCTCGGTTTATCTACCGCCAGCCAGCCGTTCATTCGCCGCATCCTCAGTCGCCTCGTATGTCTTCCTCATGATACCGACTTGCGCAATTTACAACCCCACTGCCGGTCGCGGTCGGGCTGCAAAGCTACATGAGGTGTGGCAAGCCCGCACGCCACCCGGCACGGAGTTCCGGGCCACCCGCGAGCCGGGCCATGCCATCGAGTTAGCGACCGAAGCGGTGCGTGCCGGGTTCGGGCGAATCATCGCCGCCGGGGGTGATGGCACCGTTCACGAAGTCGCGAACGGCATCCTTATGGCGGGCAACCCCGATGTGCGGTTCACGACATTTCCCATCGGCTCGATGAACGATTACGCCTTCACTCTTGGGTTGGAAACGTGGTGGCGCGAATCGCGACCGTGGGACGATTTGCAATTAATGCGCGTCGATGTCGGGCAAGTGAGCGAGGCAGCGCGGCAGCCATTTTTCGTCAACAGTTGCGGCCTTGGCTTCAACGGCATGGTCACGATCGAGTCGCGAAAAATCCGCTGGCTGCGCGGCATCCCGCTCTACGCACTCGCCGTCGGCAAGGCACTCGTGCGCCACTTTGCGACGCCGACGCTCGAACTCCAGATCGACGACCAAACGCTGCATCTGCCGACGCTGGCGATGTCGTTGGGCCTGGCGCAGCGCGAAGGCGGCTTTCCGCTCACGGCGGCCGCATCGCTCGACGATGGCCTGTTCCACTACCTCCACGTCGGCGACATTCGCCGCTGGGAACTCATCCGCCACTTCCCCGGTATGCTCTCGGGCCACCTGCCGACCGATCACGCAAAACTGCGAATGGGCCAGTGCCAAACGCTTCACGTGAAGTCACAACAGGCACTCTGCCTACACATGGACGGCGAATTCTTCTGCACGCCCGAAGACGGCGTGACTGCATTCGAAGTGAAATTGCACCCACAACGATTGCTAGTGGAATGTTATCCACCCGCACTCTACGGCGGCGCGAAATACGCCACGATTCGCGAACGGAAGTGAGACGCAGCGAGCCTCCTGGCAGAGAATGATACTTTTTCAGATGCGACAACGTTTCTTTTCTTATTCTGGTAGCCGCAGGTCTTTAGCCTGCGCGGCGGCAAATACCCTATGAAACCAGTCGAGGCGAGTCTTCGTGACGCGACGCAATCCGCACAATCCATTCGTTCTGGGCGCGGGAAACGTCGTATTTCGAAGACTCACCACGACACTCCGTCGCTGACGCTGAAAGTCACGTAGGCTAATGATTTGCGGCCACCAAAATAAGAGGTTTTCACTTTTGAACGAAGTATGCGTTCCAAAATGGACGGTACAGAATGAACAAACTAACCCTGAAGTCGCTTGTATTCCGCAACCCATGCCTTGACAATTTCTGGCATTCTAGTCGTCACTTCTTTGCCGAAAAGCACTTCATCGACATAGCCCATATGAAGCATATCAATGATGCGACACAAGTAGGATCGGCCCTTTATCCACCAAGTAAAATGAGCATCCACCATCAGAAGATGTTCAATGTGCGTAGGCCGTTCTTCGAGCTTGACCAGTTCACGCAGTGCCGCATCCAGTTCCTCTAGCTCCATACCGTCGAGCAGAGTTTCGTATACGCCATCAGCGACCCGACTACCGAATGTCGTGGTGTAGTAGTACTCCTTGATTTCCCATACTGCGATGGGGTCAACTGGTCCAGGAAACGCCCCATCGATTCTTCGAGCAAGCGTTCTAAATGGTGCCCCGTTTCGCGTTACGGTGGTGAGTTCCTGCGGATTGTAATTACACTGCAACCCGCGCAAATTCGACTCAATCAGCATGTTTATGATGGCAGTAAAGAAGGCTGGTTTCTTTTTTTCCTCACTCTGTTTATTCATCGGAACTGCGGTTTCTACATGCAGCTTAGACTGAAGCTCGTTATAAATTTTCTCAGCTTGCTCTGCATTCATGAGCAGAGGTTCAACAACTCAGTTTAGAACATCAGCGCGGTAGGTGTAGTATTCAACAATCTGCCTGCCTATATCTGTGGAATTGCCGTCGGCTCCTACCAAGTGGTCTGCAGTAAGATTGATTCCTTCAAGTGCGACCTTCATCTCTGCCAGTGTTGGAACTTTGATCGGGCCTGGTTGACCAGATGTCCCGCTTTTCCGCGACTGCCTTACCGTGTATCCCACCTCCTGACTTATTGTTCTGACGTTTGCCCAGAATTCCTTGTGAAGTCCGATGAAAGATTTATTGGGTTGCATGACTCGATTTTTCCTTCGAACCTGGTAACCAAATCTCGCAACTTCACACCCATCGCACTGCAAACCTGCCTCAGTTCGATCAAGTCGAGCCTACGCTCTCCCGATTCGTACTTGGAGACAAATGATTGCGGTTCCTGTAATCTGTCAGCAAGGTCTTCTTGGCGCAGACCGGCTCCAAGCCGCATTTGTCGAAGGACTTGCTGCAAAGCGACTTGCTCTGGTGTGAAGATGCTCTTGTCCATGTAGCCAGTAAACTAGAGTTGATTTCATATCCCAACCTCGGATACGATTGATTTTCATTCGACTACTTTGTGCATTCTTGGGCACCAGCCGGAAGGCTTTCGTAATATGCAACTGAATTCGTTATTCCCTGAGCCTCGAAGAAAAGTAAAGCCGTTCAAGTCGCAACTTCTGAAGTGGGTCGGCAATAAACAACGATTTGCTCATGAAATTGTTTCTTATTTTCCGTTGGAATTTGGGACGTATCATGAGCCATTCCTTGGTAGTGGTGCAGTTCTGGCGACTCTTGCCCCGAAATCGGCAGTGGGATCTGACGTTTTCAGACCGCTGGCCGAAATCTGGCAAACTTTGAACGCATCCCCTGACAAGTTAAAGAATTGGTACGCCGAACGAGAGCAGCAAATTAAAGCCGAAGCCAAGGAAGTGGTTTATGAGCGAGTGAAAGCCTCTTTCAATGCCAGCCCTAACGCTGCCGATCTACTATTCCTTTGCCGATCTTGCTACGGCGGAGTGGTGCGGTTCAGAATGAAAGATGGACACATGTCCACGCCATGTGGTGTTCATAAGCCCATTCCGTCGGAGTCTTTCGCTAAACGGACTGATGAATGGCGTCAACGGTGCCGCTTCACCAAGTTTGTTCATGCCGATTACGCGGAGATCATGGAAATGGCGAAAAAGGGCGATTTGGTTTATTGTGACCCACCCTATGTGGATTCGCAGGCGATCCTTTACGGAGCGCAGAAATTCAGTCTGGCAAAGCTGTTCGAGTCCATCGAGCGTTGTAAATCCCGTGGCGTTTTCGTCGCGATGTCGATTGACGGCACGAAAAGGTCTGGCGACAAGATTTGCAATATCCCAATCCCTGACGAGCTTTTCGAGACAGAGGCTTCGGTCAACTGCGGGCGCTCGATGCTACGGCGCTTCCAGATGGCAGGAAAGACTCTCGAAAACGAGGTCGTCTCCGACAAACTGCTGTTAACATACTCCCTGCCAGAAGCGTGATCCGTTCCGCGCCACTTCGCTCTTTCCTATGTTGCTAATCAATTCAGAGCAATCGAACGGTGTCGTGGCATCCCAGCCGAATCGCGACCTGCTGTTGACCGATTGCCCGCGTCGCGATATTCGACACCCTCTTTCGTGATTTCGGTCGTACGTGGGGGTGTTGCCGTGG
>JAYSYI010000621.1:0-9057 GCA_043727665.1 Limnoglobus sp.
CCCGTCCATACCGGATACTGGAGCATCGCCAGCCGAAGATCGAGTCGCGATGTCGAGTTCGTGACGATGTCGCTTGCGGTATTTCGCAAGTCTTTATGCAGGTCCGCACGGAGATCGTCGAACGCAATCCGACCCTTTATGAGTTCGTCGCGGTAGCGCGTTTCGGTGAGGTATGGCTGACAGCCGAAAACTTCCGCGCCTCGCTGGACGGCTTCGTCGAACGTGAGATCTTCAAACGCATGGAGCGTATTGTGGTGGATGAAGACGGTGATCGGCCCCTGCGCCGGAAGCAGGTGCGACGAATGATCGATCGCTTTCAGTAACTTCGCGTGTGCGTCATCGGAACCGTATGGGGTCGGGTGGGATTCGTCTGCGACAATGGACTTAACAGTCACGCGAAACCCCAAACTCAGAACGCGAATCTAATACCGAAAGCATATCGTGTGCCCGATTTGTCGATCGCTGGAAAACTGCACGTTATTCGATTGTGCGTGACAAAAAATCGTCGTACTGGTCGTCGTCACACCAGTGTGGTCGAAGCCTGACCACAACGACACTTACAGCAGAATCCTGCTAGATTAATTATTATAGTTGTGCGTTCGCCGAAGCGAGATGTTCCATGTCCAGTTGGCGTTACTTGCTGCCGATGTTGTTGATCGCGTTGTGTTTCGTGGCACTATGCACGTTCACGGCGGTGTCGTTGTTCAGCCAGCAAGCGGCCCTCACGAGTGTGTTACGGGAGAACGTGCAAAGTCAGCGGGCCGCGATCGAATTGGAAGAAGGCTTGCAGGATCTGATTGCACTCGAAGATGCGCACGTCGAAAGTGTCTCCGTACTTCACGAGCGAATTCTCCAACGGGTGGTCAAACTCGGGGAATCCGCCGATCAACCGAGCGAACGCGAGTTGTTCGAGCGTCTGAGCCGCGCGTACGACAGTTACCTCTCGAAATGGCAGAGTCTACCGAAATTCGGTTCGCCCGCACATGAAGCGAAACGCGTCGTTGCCACGAAGTTCGTCGAGATGGAAGTGCTGCGGCCGTGCCAGGAATTCGAGCACTTTAATGCCCGCCGCGTCGAAGATTCTGCCGACCAACACGATCGCGTCCTTCGTCAACTCGCATGGGGTATGGCGGGCATTGGCGGCCTCGGTGGCATCTCCGGCATCGTCCTCGGATTTGCGGTATCGCGCGGCCTGAATCGCTCGATTCGGAAACTGCGAGTGCAACTCCGCGATGCGGCTGGAAAGATCGCACCCGGAGCGCCCGAGTTCATCGTCACGGAAGAAGGTCGCTTCCAAGATTTGCACATCGAAGCGGATCGTCTCACCGAGCAGATCGAACAAGTCGTACGAGAATTACAACAACGCGAGAAAGAAGTTCTGCGTGCGGAACAACTCGCGGCCCTTGGCCAACTCGCGGCGGGCATGGCCCACGAAATTCGCAACCCGCTAACGTCGATCAAACTGCTGGTACAGGCGGGGCAAGCCGATGGCGGGTTGCTGCCTGCCGAAGATCTGCGCATCATCGAGAGCGAAATCCGTCGCATGGAACGCTCGCTGAATACATTCCTGACTTTCGCCCGTCCACCGCAAATGCGCCGAGCGATCGTCTCGATCGATCGGCTGCTCGACGATACTTTTGGCTTATTGCGGACTCGTGCGGATCAACAGCGGGTGGTGTTGGAGCGGATCATTCCCACGGGCGATGTGACGCTCTCCGGGGATCGCGAACAGCTTCGGCAAGTCGTGTTAAATTTGGGCCTGAACGCGCTCGATGCGATGCCGACGGGTGGCACGCTCAGCATCACGATTCGCAAGGTGCATCAGTCGGTCGAGGTGGAAATTGCGGATACGGGGACGGGGATCGCAAAGGAGATGTTCGCCCGGTTGTTCCAACCATTTGCTAGCAACAAGGACACGGGCTTGGGCCTCGGTCTCGTGATCTGTCAGCGGATCGTGCAGGATCATCGCGGTCGGATTAACGCCGTCAATCGGGTTGGCGGCGGTGCTAGTTTTTTCCTCTCCCTGCCCACCGAGGCATCCGATGCCGATCGTGTTATTGGTCGATGATGAAGCGGCGATTCAGCACGCATTTCAGCGGGCGTTTCGCTCGGCGGATATTACCATCCGCACGGCGAGTACCGCCGCCGAGGCGATGGAAGCGATCCGCTGCGAACCCCCGGACGCGATCTTGCTCGACGTGCATTTGCCCGACGCGAGCGGCTTGGAAACGTATGAGCGGATTCGTCAAATCGATGCCCGCGTGCCCGTCATTATGATTACCGGCCACGGCACGACCGATCTTGCAATCGAGGCGATGAAAGCGGGCGCGTTCGACTTCCTGCTGAAGCCTTTAGAGTTGAACGACGTCCGCGATGCGATCGACAAGGCGGTCCGTTCGAACTCGTTCATGCGGCGACCGGCAACGATATCAGATGTCGAAACGACCGCCGTCGATGGCGACTTGTTGGTCGGGCGTTGCCCCGCGATGCAAGACGTTTATAAGGCGATCGGGCGTGTGGCGGCCACCGACACCACGGTGCTAATCCTCGGCGAAAGCGGCACCGGCAAGGAACTCGTGGCGCGTGCGATCTATCAACACAGCTTGCGCGTGAATCGCCCGTTCGTAGCGATCAATTGCGGCGCGATCCCGGAGAACCTGATCGAAAGCGAACTGTTCGGCCACGAAAAAGGCGCGTTCACGGGGGCGGATCGCAAGCGGATCGGCAAGTTCGAACAGGCCGCCGGTGGCACGATCTTTCTCGACGAAGTCGGCGAACTGCCACTCTCGGCACAAGTGAAAATGCTGCGGGTGCTACAAGAGCAACGCTTCGAGCGCGTCGGCGGCAACGAAACCGTCATCACCGACGTTCGCATTTTGGCGGCCACGAATCAGGATCTCAATCGTGCCGTCGTCGACGGGCATTTCCGCAAGGATCTCTACTTCCGGCTGAACGTGTTCAATATCTCGCTGCCCCCGCTTTCCGCGCGAGGTAGCGACTTGCCACGCCTCGTCGAGCATTACGTGCGATGCTTTGCGCTCGAGTTCAACCGGCCCGTACTCGTCGTCTCCGATGAGGCGATGGCTGCACTTACGGCGTATCCGTGGCCGGGTAACGTTCGCGAATTGCAAAGCATTCTCAAACAAGCGATGTTGCAGTCGCGCGGCGATGTGCTGTTGGCCGATTTTCTGCCCGCGCAAGTCTTTCAACGCCCCGGAGCGACTCCCGCAATGGGTGCGCCTACGGGCCTATTCGACTGGGACGCGTTCGTTCAAGAACGGCTCGCGGCGGGTTCCGAAACGCTTTACGCAGAGGGGCTAGCGCGAATGGAACGCGAAGTCTTGATGCGAGTCTTGCAACATACCGCCGGCAATCAGCTACAGGCCGCCAAACTCCTCGGGATTACACGCGGCAGCCTGCGAAATAAAATCCGCACGCACGGCATCAACATTGGTCGAGATATCTGGTCGGACGACGACCATACTGAATCGTAACCCGCCATCTCATCGGCGGAACGTTCACGAATCCATCGAATCCTACTGGAAATCTTACGAGCAATCTATCGGCATAGCAGTTGCGTTGAACGTCCTACTAGCAAGACAAATTTAGCTGGTAAAAGGTAACGCCAATGGCCGCAACTCCTGTTGCATCCGATTCCTCGCCGCTCAAAACGAAGCCGGCCAGGTTCGGAAATGTCCGCTTCGATGCGATTGCGGGGTTCCTAGTATTCCTCATTGCGATGCCACTCTGCCTGGCGATCGCACGGGCAAGCGGCTACCCACCAATTGCGGGTATCTGGACGGCTGTTATCGGCGGTATCCTTACGACGTTCCTCAGCGATGCCCAACTTACGATTAAAGGCCCCGCAGCTGGTCTAATCGTCATCGTCTGCGGTGCCGTCACCGAGTTGGGTAATGAGTTCGGTACCAAAGACATGTCCGAAACGGACCGATTATATCTCGGCTATAAGCTCTCACTCGGCATCGGCGTCGTCGCGGGGGTGATTCAAATCCTCTTCGGATTGATGCGGGCTGGGCAGCTCGCGGACTTTTTCCCACTGACACCCGTTCACGGGATGCTCGCCAGCATCGGCATCATCATCATCGCCAAGCAAGCCTACGAGGTCATCGGTGTGGCCCCAACGAAAGGGGCCGGGCCGCTCGAACTGATCGCCGAGTTCCCCGGTAAACTGCGTGGCATCAACCCGGAGATTGCGATCATCGGTTTCGTCGGGCTGGTGATTCTGTTCGGCTTGCCGCTGATCGGCAAGCGAATGAAGTGGGTCAAGAAAGTGCCTTCGCAACTCATTTTGCTGGTAGTCGCCATCGGTCTCGGTGCGCTATTTCAACTCGATCATAAACACACGTATCTGTTCCCCGATAGTTTCTTCGACTCGGGTCATTCCTCGGTTTACGAAGTCGGTCCGCGCTTCCTCGTCGATATGCCCAACGTGCGGAAAGATCCTTCCTCGGCGTTCGCATTCCCCGACTTCCGCGGGCTGGCAACGGGAACGGGCTTGCAATATCTCTTACTATTCACCTTGATTGGCAGCCTCGAATCGCTGTTGAGTGCGAAGGCGATCGAACTGCTCGATCCGTGGAAGCGTAAGACGAACTTCGACCTCGACCTGCTCGCCGTCGGTTTCGCCAACGCGATTGCATCCGCCATCGGTGGCTTGCCGATGATTTCCGAAATCGTCCGGAGTAAAGCGAATATCGACAACGGTGCCCGCACCAAATGGGCGAACGCCTGGCACGGCGTCTTCCTCCTTAGCTTCGTGTTGCTATTCCCGGATCTCATCCACCAGATTCCCCTGGCCGCACTCGGTGCAATGCTCGTGTACACCGGGTTCCGCCTCGCCTCGCCAAGTGAGTTCGTGCGAACGTTCCAAGTCGGCAGCGAACAGTTCCTGGTGTTCATCGGCACCATCATCGCCACACTCGCGACCGACTTGCTGATCGGAATTAGCGTCGGTATCGGCATGAAAATCCTCTTCCACCTCTGGAATGGTGCTCCGATCCGGGGCATGTTCTCGTCGGATGTCAGCACAGTAGTTGATCCGAACGGCATAACGGTCGTCGTTCGCAAAGCGGCGATGTTCACGAACTGGCTGGGTTTACGCGAATCGATCATCCGAGCGGCCAGAGGTTACACGAACGTGAAGATCGATCTCTCGCAAACTCGCTTGGTCGATCACAGTGTCATGGAGAAGTTGCACGAACTGGAAAATGAGTTTGCAACGCAAGGGAAACACATTCATTTGATCGGTCTTGAGAATCACGTGGCGATGTCGAACCATCCCCTGGCCGCGCGGAAAAGCAGTGCGAACAACGTGGTAATACACGCACCCGCCGTACCCGCCAACACAATTTAAACGCGAATACTGGTCTTGATTCCTCCGATCTCCGGTGATGATTGCTATCGGGGGGTTTTACAGCATGGTTCAAAGCGAGGTTGCAATTTTGCCGAAAAGGACCATCGAAACGTTGGTTTTCGCGTGATTCCAGAAGGTCGAAATCGGACGTAAGTCGTTGGTGGGTTAGGTTGGTTCCGAAATTCGGGCATGAGTCCACGGTTGGGGGGGTGGGTAGTGGCTGGAGTCAATTGCACCTGCCACCCAAGATCGCTTAAAGTTGCGTTTAACGATCACACTCGCTCGATGGCCATTGCGATGGCGTTGCCGCCGCCGAGACAGAGGCAGACGACGCCCCGCTTGAGGCCGCGATTGTGCAGTGCGTGAACGAGTGTAACGAGGACGCGGGCACCGCTCGCACCGATCGGGTGGCCAAGAGCAATCGCGCCGCCGTTCACGTTCACCTTCGCTTCATGTAAGCCGAGTTTCTGCACGCAGGCGAGCATTTGCGCGGCGAATGCCTCGTTGAGTTCGAACAAGTCAACGTCGTTCAGCGACCATTTCGCTTTCGCCAGCACCATCGGGATTGCGGTTGTGGGTGCGAGGAACAGATCCTTCGGAGCGACGCCGCTGGTGGCGTAGGCGACGATTCTCGCGAGTGGCGGCGTGCCGATTTGCTCGGCGGCGCGTTCGGTGGCCACGACCACGGCGGCAGCGCCGTCGCTGAGTTGCGAGGCGTTTCCGGCCGTCACCGTGCCGGCTTTCTGGAACGCCGGTTTCAACGCAGCCAACGATTCCGCCGTGCTGTTGGCGCGAATGCCTTCATCGACACCGAAGCTGACCGTCGCGCGTCCGCCTTTGCCTTCGAGCGAAATCGGTGCGATCTCAGCGGCGAAGTCGCCGCGTTCCCATGCCGCAGCGGCACGTTGATGGCTGGCGGCGGCATAGCGATCTTGTGCCGCGCGGCTGATGCCACACTGGCTGGCCGTATGTTCGGCCGCGTCGCCCATCGGCCAGTTCTCGAACGGGCACCACAAACCATCGCGGATCAGCGCATCGACCGTCGGTTGGTCGCCATACTTCAGCCCCGTTCTCGCGTTCGGCAGCAAGTACGGTGCGCGGCTCATGCTCTCCATACCGCCGGCGACAATCACCTGGGCATCGCCCCCCGTTACCGCCTGCGCGGCTAGTGCGATCGCCTTCAACCCGGAACCGCAGACTTTGTTAACGGTGAACGCGGAGACGGTATCGGACAATCCCGCGAGAAGCGCCGCTTGCCGTGCCGGGTTCTGCCCGACGCCTGCTTGCACGACGTGCCCCATGATGACTTCGTCGACCATGTGAGCCTTCACGGCCGCGCGGCCCAACGCGATGTGGACCGCCACCGCACCGAGCTTCGGGGCTGAGATGTCTGCGAGTGCGCCGAGGAATTTACCGTGTGGCGTGCGGACGGCGGAGAGGATGAACGGCATGATCGTTATTTTTTCTCGAATAACTTCGGTAACGCTTCGAGCACTTTGGCGATTTTCTCATCGTTGAGTTCACCGCTCTTGAACGCAAAGTTCGCGGTCACTTTTTCGCGAACGAACAACATGACGGTGATATCCGCATCGCGATGAAGCGTGTAGGCGGGTGGGCCATCGGTGTCTTCGAACGCACCGATCGGGATGTTTTTCAGCCCTTGCTTCTGGCCCCACTTCGCGAGCGGTTCGAGGTCGGCGTTGTCGGTGAGTTGCGTCATCCAGGCTTTGAAACCATCGTCTCTTTTCGCCGTCACTTGGGCGTCGAGTTTGCCGAGAAGTTTGCCAAGCGGCTCGCTGAGCGTGCGTACGAACACCACTACCGCCGGTTTCTCTTTTTGCTCGCAGATGTAGCACGTCGGCTGGCCGCGTTGTGGCCCCGTCGCTACCAAAAAGCTATATGGCCCTGGCCGTTTGTCGACGGTCACTCCCGACGCGAACGGCTCCGCCGCAATCGCAGTCGAAGACAATAGAAGAATCGAAAGTGTTCGCATATCTTGCGTTCCGAGTAAGGGCTATTCGAGGCGGATACCGAGTTCGTCGGGTGTCGCCAATCGGACTTCCGGTGTTGGTTCCGGCAGGTTGACGCCGATTGCGTCGGGTGCGGGTAGTTCGATCGGCACGAATCGCGGTTTCGGCTTTGGCGTGGCGCGCGGTACCGGACGCACGGTGTATTGCGGTTCCACAAATGGCGGGTACGTCATTTCGATCGGCAGACCGCCGATCCCCGGAGGGCAGACTCCGGCCGGGCTTCACCCCGCGTCCATCTTCGTCGGCAACGACGCCACCCACATCACACCCGCCGCACAAATCAACAACCCGGCAGCAATCGGTTTCACGCTCATGCGATGGCCCACCTTATAGGGAATAACATACCAATCCGAGGATACAACTGCACGCCACACCGCGATAGATCAATTTCAAGGGTTACGGCTTGCTCTTTCGGATACGAATCGAGTCGTATTCGGCCGTCGTCGATGCGAAGGTGTTGCCCGAGCAAACAAATAGGCCCACGCGGCTCTGCTTATCGAACGTGGCTTTGCGGGACATTCGCGGTTCGCCCCAGTTTTGGCCATCGACGGAAGTGAACAAATGCGATTCGTTGTTCGTGCGGACGAGTTTCAAATGGATCGGCAGTTTCACTTTGCCAAATGCCTTCATCTGGTTGTCGTCTTGATCGCCAGATTTGTCGCGCCATCGGCAGACGAGGGTGCCCGAAGTATCCACCTGAATCAGAACGTAGCGACCGCACGTTTCGGAAAGCGATTCGCGAAGCATTAAGCCTGAAGATGTCGCGGGTCGGCCATCGTGGCGGTACGCATTCTGGCCGCCCACGTTCGGTGCCAAGCTCAGCAGGTGGGCCGAAATCTCGACATCGCCCGTGACCGGTTGGCTGACAAATACGCCCTGATCTCGCACCCGCTCCCACCACGATGTCATCGCATGGCCGCACCCCGTTATGGTGAATTTCCCATCGTTTTCCGCGAACGATCCGGGAATGGGTGGGGCGTTCAGCTCGTTGTAACTCCAGCCATCGGGTAGCAGCGAAGGCGTCACCGTTACCGTGCAAACCCGCTTCACATCGCCGATTGTTGCAGTCACGGTACACGTGCCGGGCTTCTTGCCGGCAAGCATTGCGGTCTGCTCGCCGATCCGCCGCACTTCGGCCACGCTCGTATCGCTGCTCGCCCAATTCACTTCGCGATCGAAGCTGCTTAAGGGCGCGACGGTGGCGTTGAGTGTCGCTCGGCCATGCACCGGAATCGTCACCGATTCGCGGTCGATCACAATCGAGTCAACGGCGATGTTACGCGGACAGTCGATGGCCTCATTCAATTCAATCGTCGAGATCTGGATACCCCCCGCCTCGTTTGTCGGCGTCACATTCAATCGGAGAATATTCCACTTAGCGGGTGTTGCGATTGGGAACTCGCGACGCGACGCCATCGCGAACATTGGTGCTGTGCGAACATCGATACTTGTCCAACTTTTCCCACCATCGTTCGAACCGGAAAGCGATAGCGTTTGCGGTAAGCGATTCTTTTCGGGGCAGGTGACTGCGTACGAAGTGACGAGGCGTTTTCGACCATCCGCATACTCGCATTGAATCCAACTTGAGGCCGCGCGGTCGATCCACGACGTGACCGAAGTTCCTTCCCGATCGAATGCTTTCATCGCGGTGGA
>JAYSYI010000622.1:0-9048 GCA_043727665.1 Limnoglobus sp.
CACCGGGTGGACCAGCCGCAAGATGCCGTCGAGCACGCCGACCAGCACCCGCTGGCAGACCGGGTCGCTCCGGCGCGACTTGCTCATCTCGATGTACCAGTCGCAGAATTCGCTCCACGCGAACTCGTAAACCAGCTTCGCCACGTCGGCAAACTTGTACGCTTCGAGCGCCGCTGTCACCGCGTTGGCCGTCGTCGCCAGCCGCGACACGATCCAGCGATCTTCGATCGTCATCGTCGCCGGATCGATCGCCCCCGGCGTGTAACCTTCGAGGTTCATTAAAATAAATCGCGTCGCGTTCCAGAGTTTATTCGCGAAGTTCCGGCCCAGGTCAAAGCGGTCCGATGCCTGCTTCGCGGTCTTCAACTCGGGGTCTTCGCTCGTCCATGGGCCACCGGGGCGGAACGGCACTTTGCACGCGGGGCACGCCAGTTTCTTCGTGCGGCCACGCAAGTGTTCGGGCTTCGTCGATACCAGCGTATCGCAACTCGGGCAGACGTTGAACACCGGCATCCGGCTGTCTTGCGTATCGCCCGCAATCGCCAGCATCTGATATCGCAACGAGTCCGCACCGTAGCGTTCGATGATGTCGAGTGGATCGATGCCGTTGCCCGTCGTCTTGCTCATGCGCTCGCCGAACGCATCTTGCAGTTGCGGGTGAATGTACACATCCGCAAACGGCACTTCGCCCGTGTTATAAAGTCCCGTAATCACCATCCGCGCCACCCACAGCGAGATAATATCCCGCGACGTGACGAGCGTATTCGTCGGGTAATATCGCTCTAAATCCGGCGTCTTCTCGGGCCAGCCAAGCGTCGAATGCGGCCACAGCGCGGAGGAGAACCACGTGTCGAGAACGTCTTCGGATTGTGTGTATCCTGCCTTTTCATACTCTGCTTCGATCTCAGGCGCATCGCAATTTATCACCGCTGTTAGCTCAATCCATTTCAGCTTATCTTCGTCCGTGAACTCCCGCATGGTGTGATACAACAAACTCGGATTCACAACCGGTTTTGGCTGAATCAAAGCAGCTTCTTCTTTATTCCACTCCATCTTAATGAACGTGAATCCGTGGGGAGCGTGCTTTTCCCAACCTTCCGCGAGCAGAATTTTTTTGCTCCACACCGGAATGCGGTGCCCCCACCACAACTGGCGGCTCACGCACCAATCTCGCTTCTCGCCGAGCCAGTCGAGGTACGTATTCGCGTAACGTTCCGGGAAAAACTTCACGCGGCCACTCGTCACGGCATCGATCGCCGACTGTGCCAGCCCCGATTGGCCGTCGTCGCGATCCGACATTTTCACGAACCACTGATCGCTCAGAAACGGCTCGATCGGCGTCTTGCTGCGGTCGCTGTAGGGTAGCGGTATGTCGCGGTCTTGCTTGTCGATGAACAGGCCGAGTTCTTCCATCTTCGCCGTCACGGCGACGCGCGCTTTCGTGCGGTCGAGGCCCGAGTATTCGCCGAAACCGGCGGCGATCGTGCCATCGGGGTTCAAGATGTTGATGATGGCAATCTGCGGGTTGCGTTGCCAACAGGTGTAGTCGTTCGGGTCGTGCGCGGGCGTCACCTTCACGCAGCCGGTGCCGAGCTTCGGGTCGGCGAGTAGGCCATCGGCGATGATCGGAATTTCGCGCTGCGTGTGCGGTTGCATCACACACAAACCGATGAGGGGCTTGTAGCGTTCGTCGTCCGGATGCACGCAGAGTGCGGTGTCGCCGAGCATCGTCTCGGGACGCGTGGTGCTGAACTGCACGAACTGATTTTCCAGGCCAATCACGGGGTACTTAAACGTCCAGAAGCCGCCCTTCGTCGTCTCCGTGTACGTCTCGTCGTCGGCCACCGATGTTTGCAGTTGCGTGTCCCAGTTCACGAGGCGTTTGCCGCGATAAATGTAGCCATCGCGGAACATGTTAAAGAAGGTTTCGCGTACCGCTTTCGCGCACGTGTCATCGAGCGTGAAGCGCGTACGCGACCAATCGCACGATGCCCCGATCTGCTTCAATTGGCCGAGGATGCGCGTCTCGTATTTGTCCTTCCACTCCCAGATTTTCGCGACGAGCGCTTCGCGGCCGAGGTCGTGGCGCGTCTTCTTTTCCGTCTGCAAAAGCAGGCGTTCGACTACCGCTTGCGTGGCGATCCCGGCATGATCGGTGCCGGGCATCCAGAGCGTGTTGCGGCCCTGCATCCGCCGCCAGCGCACGAGGACATCTTGCAGCGTGATGTTCAGCGCGTGCCCCATGTGCAGCGCACCCGTCACGTTCGGCGGCGGAATCACAATCGTGTACGGCTCGCCCCCCTTCGCCGGGTCCGCACGGAAGTATCCGCGTTCATCCCAGAACGCCAGCCACTTCTGCTGCGATTCCTTCGGGTCGTACGTCTTCGGCAATTCGATGGGCATTAGTTGTTTCCGTTGTTCTTCGGCGGTAGATTCGCAATTTGCGCGCGTAACTCTGCGATTTCTTTTTCCAGTTGGTCAGTTCGTAGTTTCTCGGTTTCATACCGTTGTCTCGCCTCTATGGTTCGTTGTCTCGCCGCTATGGTCCGTTGCTCAGCCTCTTCAAATCGTTTGAGATGATAGTCTGCGTCAGTTTTAGAATTCCTGGAGGTTTGGTCTTCAAGAATCATCAACTGTATTAACTCTTTCTCGTTCATAATGCGTTTTTTGTCTTCGTTGTGAATAACGACTTGCCGCCCATTAAGCTTGAACCACATCGCCACAGTGGGAATCCAAACGCCTAGTTTCGGGTCGGCTTCCATTCGCACATAGCCGGATTTCGTTGCCTCAAACGCAAGCAGTTCCCCCACAAACGGCTCTTTGTGACCTGCGTAAAAATCGAATATTAACAGATAGGGCACGCCGAGTTGGTGGTACAACGGCGGCTTCTGTTCCAAGTCGATATGCCGCGAACTCTGCCAGGTGATCTCGGCAACAAACAATGTCTTGAGTCCCAACTCTCGAACGGGAACTGTGCCTAGGAGTGGATTCCACTTGGATTGAAAATCGCCGAAGACAGCCACGTCAGGGCCCATTGGTCGAATACCGCAAGCTTGCCAATCGACTCGATGGTTGGTGAATACATGAACATCCGTGCGCATTTTAAGGATGAATATCAATGCACTACGCAAATCATACCTTGCGACGGTTTCTAAATCTGTGAACAAAAATCGATCTTCCTCTTGCGGATGAAGAAAATCCTCCTCGGTTAACGGCACTTGAACATGATCGCTCCCGTTCTCCACCCAGCGATACCCAATATCAAACGGGTACTCGGGTTGCGATTTCCGATCGAACGTTTGTCGAGTCAGAGTGTTCATCGCGTGTCCTCGTCAAATTCTGAGACCGTTAACCGATGCGTGACTACATCGCCGTCACGCCGGTTCTTCGTCCTTGAACAATTTATACTCGATGCCCCACGTCGAACGGTGAGCGCGCGATTCGATAACACAAAGACATCGTTCACTCGACGCAACTAGTGCGACAATCCGTTTTGGTTATTTGTGTCCGTTGTTTTTTGGCGGTGAATTCGACATTAGCGCGCGTAACTCCGCAATTTCCTTCGCCTGTGCTTCTGCTCGTTGAATCGCCGCTTCTGCTCGCTGCTTCTCGGCTTCCGCTCGTTGCGTCTCGGCTTTACTTAGCTGCTTCTCGGTCACCAGTTCGTTCTCGGCCCACTCGGCGCGTGCTTCGGCTTTCTCAGCTCGGACGAGGAAATCGCGCACGCTTTGTTCCAATTCGATTCGATCCGGGATTTTCTTCCGATTCCCATCCTGACAGATCACGCGTAGGCCTTCGGGATGGAACCAGAGTTTCACCGAGGGAATCCAGACGGCACCGCCTTCGTCGTTCGGCAACCGCACGTATCCCTCGGCGGTCGCGCGATAGCCGATGACCGTCATTAACATCTCGTCCTCAATGTTCTGCACGTCCGCAATCAGGTAGTACGGTATGCCCGCAGCATGGTACTCGATGATTTTTTCGTTGATGTCCGTTTCGCGGGTACTCGGCGAAGTCACTTCGACCACCAGAAGTGGGCGAGCATTCATCTCGCGCATCAGGAAGGTGCCCCGAAGCGGGTTCCACCCACCGGCGTAATTCTCGATCGCCGTCAGGTCGGGGCCATGTGGGAGAATGCCCGGTACTTGCCAGTCGATCCGATGGTCGAAGAACACTTTGGCATCGGGACGATCGGACAGCGCGCTTTCGAGTGCGGCCTGAAGATAAAGGCAATTTCTCGCGTGATTCTCATTCGTCACGATGAAATCTCCTTCCTCCGGGTGCAGGACATCCCACCGCGTCAACGGGACTTGTTCGAGTCGGGTTTCCCCGTTCGGTAAAGGACTACGAACGTACCGCCAGCCGTAGAAAAACGGATCCTTCGGCGGTTTCACCAGTCGTGTCGGTCGTGCGAGTTCGGCAGTTGTCATGGGTCTTCCTCGGAGCTTTGCAGTTAACTCTCCGTCACGCCGGTTCTTCGTCCTTGAACAATTTATACTCGATGGCATCGACCAGCGCCAACCACGAGGCTTCGATGAGGTTCTCGCTGACGCCGACGGTGCCCCACGTCGAACGGTGATCGCGCGATTCGATAATCACCCGGACGCGGGCCGCCGTGCCTTCTTTCGGGTTCACGACGCGCACCTTGTAATCGACCAACAGCATCTCGTCGAGCCTTGGATAATACGCAACGAGTGCCTTGCGTAGTGCCGCATCGAGCGCGTTTACGGGGCCATCGCCTTCGCTCACGGTATGCTCGATCGAACCCGCGAGCCGGAGTTTCACCGTGGCTTCGGTCACCGGCGCACCCGATGTTCCTTGTTCGATGTTCACCCGATACGCAAGCCGGTCGAACCACGGCTTGTAGGTGCCGACGACCTTCTTGACGATAATGTCGAACGACCCTTCGGCAGCCTCGAACTCGTACCCCGCGTTCTCTAGATCTTGCACGCGATTCAGAATCGCAGACATCGTCGCTTTGTCGTGATTGATCTGATACTTCTGCGTTTTGCTGAGGATCGTCGATTGTCCCGAAAGCTCGCTGACGAGCACGCGGCGTTCGTTGCCGACGACCGCCGGGTCGATGTGCTCGTAGCTCGATGGGTTCTTCGCCACCGCGTGCGTGTGCATCCCGCCCTTGTGCGCGAACGCGCTCTGCCCCACGAACGGCTGATTGTTGCGGAAGTTCATGTTCGCGAGTTCGTAAGCGTAACGCGATACTTCCGTGAGGCGGCGAAGGCTGTCCGGTGTCAGCAGTTCGTAACCGTACTTCAATGTGAGGTTCGCCGCCGTCGTGATGAGGTCGGCGTTGCCGCAGCGCTCGCCGAAACCGTTGAGCGTGCCTTGGACCTGCGTGGCACCCGCCCGCACCCCCGCAAGCGTATTCGCCACCGCCAGTTCGCAGTCGTTATGGCAGTGAATCCCCACCTGCACCTTCACCGCTTTGCAGACGACACTGACGACTTCGGCGATAAACTCCGGCATCGTGCCGCCGTTCGTATCGCACAAAATGATGCACATCGCCCCGCCCGTTTCGGCGGCCCGAAGCGTCTGCAAGGCATACTCAGGGTTCGCCCGATAGCCGTCGAAAAAATGCTCCGCATCGTAGAAGACTTCCGGCCCCTGCGATCGACAAAACGCGATCGAGTCGCCGATCATTTTCCGGTTTTCTTCGAGCGTCGCATTCAGAATCTCCGTCACTTGGAAATCCCACGTCTTGCCGACGATCGTCACGACCGGCGTCCGTCCTTCGAGCAACGCCCGGAGTCCGCCATCGGCTTCGGGCGCGATGTTCTTGCGGCGCGTCATCCCGAACGCGACGACCTTCGCATGCTTCAGCTTTAGTTCGCGCACGGCCCGGAAATACTCCGCATCTTTCGGGTTCGACAGCGGGTAGCCGCCCTCGATGTAGTCGACGCCAATGTCGTCGAGCCGCTTCGTCAGTAACAGCTTGTCTTGTAATGAAAAATTCACGCCTTCGCCTTGGCTGCCGTCGCGAAGGGTCGTGTCGTAGATTGCGATGCGCGTCACGTTCTGCTCCCGTGTATCAATGAAAAAACCCGAAGCATACTGCTCCGGGGGATTGCGTTCGGTGTCCAAACCCGCCCCAGAGGTCATCCCGTACCGACGACGACGCGCACTTTCTGCGCGATGGGAATCGCTACCGTAACAATCGCAATGGGTGACAGATGAAGCACAGCAGAGGCTCTCGGGTCTTATGTCTTACTTGAAGTTACTCTTCCACTCGCACAAAGTCAACGCTTGCATTGCATCGCCTGCGTTTTTCACCGGCAATCGCGGAGGATCGGATGTCTCGCGATTGTTATGAGAGTTCGTACCAGACTTCGCGGCGCGGCTAAACGGGGATCCGCGCGCGGAAACACCCGAGGTTCCGTAACCTCGGGTGCGATTGCGTTTACTTCGCAGGCACTTCGGCAACTGGTGCGGGCACTGACACAACGGGCGTTGCGACGGCGGGCACGGCCAGACCGGCGGCGGCTAGGGCGGCGGCTTTTGCGGCTTCGGCGGCCAAGCGGCGCGGGTCGATTGGCTTCTTCGGATCGACGGGCTTCTTCTCCGAAGGCTTCTTCTGCGGGGCGCTACTGCCGGTGGTCTTCGGGGCGAGCAATGCGGACATCTGCTTGCCTTCCATCATCGGCATCTTCTCGACCTTGCAGACGTCTGCGAGCTTTTCGAGCATGCCGTCGATAATGCGACGACCTTCCTCGATGTGCTGCATTTCGCGGCCGCGGAACTGCACCTTCAACTGCACCTTATCGCCGTCTTCGAGGAACTGGCGGGCTTGGTTCAACCGCGTATCGACGTCGTGCGTACCGGTCTTCGGGCGTACCCGAAGTTCTTTCAGCTTCTGCTGGTGGGTTTTCTGATGGGACTTCTTGGACTGCGCATATTTGAACTTACCGTAGTCCATAATCTTGCAAACAGGCGGTCGTTCGGTCGCGGCGATTTCGACGAGGTCGAAACCGACTTCGCGGGCCATTTCCATCGCTTGGGCAGTGGAGACGATGCCGTGCTGCTCGCCGTCGGCCCCGATGAGGCGGATGGGAGTAATGCGGATTTGTTCGTTCATCCGCGGGCCTGTGGGGCCGCGGGGCGGTGCATTTCGATCGAATGGCGGGATGCGAAGACTCCTCTACGAAAACGAAGGCGAACCCGTATCGGCCACATTGGCCGATGACGCGTAACGGGTTCGGTCTTACCGAGTATGCCGTTCGCGACGGGAAATATCCAGAATATCATATGCTTAACCCAGAAATTTTTCTGCGTCAACACCATAACGGCAAGAATTTCCGTCGCCGCGCTTGCCTTCGGAACCGTCAGGATCGACAATGCGAGCGGGTTCGCGGTTCACTTTCGTGCGACCGCCGCCCACTGCCCACCCCCACCCGTTCTCCGAGGTTCTGCTCATGCGTACTTGTTTTGCAGCGATTTGTCTCAGTTTCGCGGTCGGCTCCGCGTGTGCGGACGACACCAAGCTGAAAGTCAAAGTCGGCGATGCGTTCCCGGCGGATGCCGTGAAAGCCACCCAAATCGATTTGGTGAAAAAAGATGCAAAGACAGTCGGTATCGCCGACCTAAAGGGCAAAATCGTCGTCGTGTTCTGGTATCCGAAGGCACTGACCGGCGGTTGCACCACCGAGTCGTGCGGCTTCCGCGACATTGCGAAGGATTTCCCCGAAGGCACCGTTCTCCTCGGGGCGAGCGCCGATGGCACGAAACTCAACCAGGAATTCACCGATAAGCACATGCTGCCCTACGCGCTGCTCTGCGATACCGATCAGACGCTGATTAAAGATCTCGGCATTCAGACGCCAAACGGCAAAATGTCGCAGCGCGTGACGTTCGTCGTCGGCAAAGATGGCAAGATCGCGAAGATCTACGACAAGGTCGACCCGAAGAAGCACCCCGCGGAAGTGCTCGCATTCGTCAAGGAACTCGCCGCGAAGAAGTAAGCGCAACTCCCGATTTCGCAATCATTATCCATCCGAAGCGACCCGTTTCGTCGTAGTTTGTGTGCATGACTATGTCTCGGCGTCGCTTCTGGTTTGTCCTCGCTATCGGCCTGCTTGCGGGGCTTGCGTATTTGTGCGTATCGCCGATTCGACAACAGTTGCGGATGAATGCGATTCAACAATCGCTGAGCGAACGCGATTTGGCACTCGCGCAAATCCAACTCGAAGCGTACCTGCACAACGACGATACCGATGCGGTCACGCACCTGCTTGCGGCACAGACGGCGCGCCGCAACGACGATTTCGCAACGGCAGATCGGCACCTCGCACGTTACCGCGAACTCGACGGCGATAAAGAGTCGATTGAGATGGAACGCTTGCTGCGGCGGTCGCAGTTGGGCGATCTGAACGGCGCGACCGCCGCGATTCAATTCTGCATTCGCAACCCGGATGTCGCCATCGTTCCGCACATGCTCGAAGCGCACACTCGCGGGTACTTGGCGGGCGGCCAACCGAAACTCGCGAAGGACACCGCCGAAGTTTGGCTGAAGCGGAACCCGACCGGCGGCGAGCGTGGTTACGCGCTGTTTCTGCGCGGGCGGAGCCACGAATTTCGCGGCGAAATTCCGGACGCACTTTCGAACTACCGCGAGAGCTTGACCGCAAATCCGAAGCTGCGCGAATGCAAGTTGGCGCTCGCCTATGTGCTCGTTCGCGAGTCCCCACAAGACGCCCTGCCGTTGTTCGAACAACTGCAAACGAGCGCGTTTCAACCGACCGAAGTGAGGCTCGGACTCGCACGCTGTTACCGGCAACTCGGCGAACTCGAACGGGCGGATACGTGGATTGCGGCACTCGAAAGCGAACAACCCACGAACGTGGCGATACTCGTCGAAGCCGCGAAACTGGCGCTCGATCAACGTCGGCCCGCCGATGCCGAGCTTCGCCTAAAACGTGCGATTTCGCTTGTTCCAAAGCACCGCGACGCGAACGTGCAACTAGCACGGTGCCTGCGCGACCTCGGCCGCGACGCCGAAGCCGCCGAGCAATTGGCGACCGCGCAACGCATCGACGA
>JAYSYI010000623.1:0-2961 GCA_043727665.1 Limnoglobus sp.
TGCCAGACTGAATCCATGGCCAAAGCTCTTTCACAACCTCCGCGCATCTCTGGAAACCGATTTGATGCAGGAACACCCGATTCACGTCGTGACGGCTTGGGTGGGAAATTCTCCTCGAATCGCACTCGGGCATTATCTGCAAACGCTGGATACCGACTTTGCGAAAGCGGTGAAGGGGTATTCGGAAAGCATTGCGAAATCCGGTGCAGTCGTGGTGCAAAATGCGGTGCAGACGAGAGCCGACCCGACGGGACTCGAAACGACAGAAGCGACGGGACGCCTCGAAAATCAGGCGTCCCGTTGCTTTCTATCGCCATCTGTCGCATACTGTACAAATGATTAAATGGGCGAGGCGGGACTTGAACCCGCACACTATTGCTAGTGGGGGATTTTAAGTCCCCTGCGTCTGCCATTCCGCCACTCACCCTGGACGGTAAATCATCGGAATTCGCCTGCCATTCGGCAAGGCATAACCGACGATCGCTGCGCGTTACCATCGGACCGAAACGCACACAACCTACGATCCGATTCGACTTCCCATCTTGCCGCGATCCCACCCTGCCCACCAAAATAAAGTGGAAGGATGGGGGATTTATGAAACGTACGATTGCGGGCCAACGGATCATTGTCACCGGGGCATCGGGCGGGATTGGCCGCGCGATTGCGGAGAATCTGGCCGCAAATGGCGCGCGAGTGATTCTGGCCGCACGGAATCTCGATCGCCTGAAGGAGTTGGAAACGAGCATTCGCGGCAACGGCGGCGAGGCGTTTGCGGTGCCGTGCGATGTCACGAAACCCGATGATCGCCAACGTCTTTTCGCGGCCACCGTGGAACATTGGGGCGGCCTCGATGGCCTCATCAACAACGCCGGAGTCTCCGCGTGGGGGCACTTTCAGTCTTCGAATGAAGCACTGAATCGCACAATCTTCGAAGTGAATTTTTTCGCTCCCGTCGAACTGATGCGGCTGTGCATGCCCGAACTCTCGAAGGGTGAACAGCCATTCGTGCTGAACGTGACATCGATGTGCGCTCGCCGTGGGATGCCGGCGTGGCCCGAGTATTCGGCGAGTAAATTCGCGCTCATCGGCATGTGCGAATCGCTTCGCGGCGAACTCGTCCGCTTCGGTACCGACCTGATTACGATCGTGCCGGGCCTCACCAAAAGCGAACTCAACCAGCACCTGTTACGCAGCGATGGCAAGTTCACAATTCCCTTCGAAACCGGTATGGAACCTGTATACGTCGCAGAGCGAATCGTCGAAGCGATCCGTTCCAACCGGCGCGAAGTCGTGCTCGGCGGCGAAGCGAAACGCCTGATTTTCTTCAACCGTTTCGCACCGAAACTAACGAACTGGCTAATCGCACGGCGAGTGAAGAAACTTTACCGCGACAGTGAATAAAGGGGAAATCTCATGCCGACAAAATCGCTATCGGATGCGGACTTCAAAGCGAAACTGCAACAGCTTCGGCAATCCGACAACCGCACGAACTGGTACTATTTCGCGCGCACTTACGCATTTCTGGCGACGGTCATTGTGCCGACGGTTTGGTTCTTTGAAGCGGTGCGTTTCGGTGAAATCGAATGGCCGTGGGCGATCCTCATTGGGTTCGTGTCGCTGATTCTCGTCGGTGTGGGGCAGCACCAACTGAGTGGCCTCGCGCATGAGGGCGTGCATCATATTTTGTTCAAAAACCGGCTGTTGAACGATCTGGCATCGGACAACCTCGCGATGTTTCCGGTTTTCGGTGCGACGCAACTCTATCGCTTGCAGCACCTCGCGCACCATCAGTTCGTCAACGATCCGGACCGCGATCCGGACGTTTCGCAACTGGAAACGAGCGGACACTGGTTGGACTTCCCCGTGTCGAAGAGCGTGTTTCTGCGGACGCTCGTAAAGCAACTTTGGGTGCCGAACCTCGTGCGGTTCATGCGAATTCGCGCGAAGTATAATGCGACGGGTACCGACAAAAACCCGTACGTGAAAAAGGGCCAACCGCCCGCGAAAACCGCAGTGCGGATCGGCGTCGCTTATATCGTTTCGCTCGTTGGCATCCTCGTCGGGCTGGCTCAATTCGGTGATGCGACTTTGCTCGTTGCCGTGCCGTTTGGCTTGTGGGCGTGCATTTGCATCGTGTTTTGGCGGCTTCCTGCGAAGGCGTTCAACCAGAGCCGTTTGCACCCCGTCGTGCCGCTGCGGTACATGACGATGCTGCGTTTGGGCTACGTTACCAGCGTCTTTACGGCCATCGCGAACATTACGTTCCATACGGATGCGCCCGCGTGGCTGTACTACTTCGTGCTGTGGTTGCTGCCGATTTTCACGTCGTTTGCATTCTTCATGATCTTGCGGCAAATCGTGCAACACGGTAACGCCGACCGCAGTTGGCTGACGAACACGCGGACGTTCCTCGTCGGCCGCGCCATAAACTTCGCGGTGTTCCCGATGGGGCAAGAGTACCACTTGCCGCACCACATGTACGCGACCGTACCGCACTATCGGCTGAAGGAACTCCACGAACTTTTGATGCAATACCCGGAATACGCGGACGAAGCGATCGTCGTCGAAGGTTACTTTCACGCGCCGCACATGCCGCAAACGCGACCGACCGTACTCGATGTGTTAGGGCCACTTTACGCCACGCGAAACACAGGAATTTTCGTCGACAACAGCGTGCTCGAAAATGACGTAGTCGATGAGAAAGATCTGATTAG
The DNA here is from genome assembly GCA_043727665.1 of Limnoglobus sp. GTDB lineage: Bacteria > Planctomycetota > Planctomycetia > Gemmatales > Gemmataceae > Limnoglobus. The sequence continues at coordinate 2,715 of JAYSYI010000623.1, forward strand.
GCAAGAAGAAGCGATCGTGCTCCGCGAACGCAAACAGGCGCACGGGGGGCGATAACCGCGATTTCGCATAGTTCGTATTTGCCGATGCGTAGTCGTACGGGTAAGATTCGTTTTATTCGACGAATTTCGGCTGATACGGCGAGGTGGCGAAGATGTCCGATGAGAAGATTGGCAAGTTCCAGGTACTCGAAACGCTCGGCACCGGGGCACACAGCACGATTCTGCGAATCCGGCGTGTCGTCGATGC
>JAYSYI010000624.1:0-9040 GCA_043727665.1 Limnoglobus sp.
CGTGACGCTACCTGCGGATGTGACCGAAGATTTTCTCGAACGGATTTTGCCCGTTCAGTCGGACGACACGTATGCAGTCCATCGCGAAGATCTACCGGACGGAGACAACCTCGCGAGCATTCTGTGCGAAGCGTTTGGTGGCGAAAGTGGCGACCGGATCGTCGAAGTGGGGCCACCGCGGGCGCTTTCGGTTGCCAGCATCCGCGAGTCGATCATTCCCGCATTCGTTTCCACGGTGCGTACGGCGCGATAGAATCATATTTAGCTCATGACCCCGAATGGGACACACGAACGAAACGCACCATGAACACGCCAGATGACGATTCGCCCTGGTCCACATTAGCCGAGGAACTCGGCCTCGACTCGACGCCGGCGAAATCGCCACCCGCAAGCCTCGATGGCGAATGGGTTGCCGTCGATGAGCACGATCACGACATGGAAGATACCGTCGTGTTGACGGAATTACACAGCGAGCCGGTTTGCGAAGACTCCGAAGACGGCGATGAAACCGACGGCCCCGAGAACGGCGATGCACCGGGCGAAGCGGGACGCCGAAAGAAGCGTCGTCGCCGTCGCAAGAAAAAGGGCGGAGTTGCCACCGCACAACCGGGCGAAGCCGCCGAAGGTGCCGATACGGAGAGCGGCGATGAGTCGGATGGCTACGTCGAAGAAGAAGCCGAGGAGTACGGCAGCGTGGCAACAGTCGCGCAGAATCACGATGAATCGAACGAAAACGTCATGCGCGACATCGTAGCGACTTGGAACGTGCCGTCGTGGGAACAGATCGTAACGGGCTTGTATCGTCCGGGTCATTAACGTTTCGAGCGGGAGTTTACCCTGTGGCCAAAGCAATAATCGACGCGGTCAGTGCGGACGAACTGCCGCAAATCGTCGCACTTTACAATCAGATCTTCCGGCCGGCTCGAAACATCGATACGTTCCGCCGTCGCTTCCAAGGGCGACACAACCCGCTGTACATGCTCGCGAAAGTGGGCGATGAGCCAGCGGGCTTCTTCCTCGGTTTCGAGACGAAACCCGACACGTATTACGCGTGGTTTTACGGTGTATTGCCGCAGCATCGTCGTTCGGGCCTCGGTTCGCAACTGATGGAAGCCGCCCAAACCTGGGCCGCTAAACAGCAATACGAATCGATCCGCCTGGAGTGCTACAACCAACAACGGCCGATGCTGCACCTCGCAATCGAACTCGGCTACGACATCGTCGGCATGCGTTGGGACGCCGACCGAAACAGCAACTTGGTAATATTCGAGAAGCTACTCATTGCTGCGAAGTGAACGAAATTCGATCACGCCATCAAGTAACCGCGGAGTTTCACAAACAATGATGTGCAGCGGTTGCGCCACGATTCATCGTGGAGCAAACTCGGGTGGCCGGGCAGGAAATGCACGTCGATGCAGAGGCGATTGTCGGTGCCGGTACCGACGCGTTTCATGAACAATTTCACTTCGAGCGGCCCATCGGCTTTTTTCCCAAAACCGAGCCAGCCGAGCGCACCGCCCGGTCCCGTTTTGTTGAGCCGTACGCGAATCAGCCCCGCCAGATTTTCGATGACATCGCCTGCGGTGTCGTGAACGAACCCGCGCAACTTCATGACGGCCACGCTTTCCGGCATCCACGCATCAAGCCGGAACGGCAGCACATCGATATCGCGCTTCGAGATCGGCATCGGCGTGTTGGGCGGCGCTTGCACGTGGTGATGATTCGGCGACGGGAGCGGTAGCGACAGCGGCGAGTTTGCACTGAGACGAATATCGTGCGCGGACGGCGTGTGGTTCGCATCCGCTGTTTGCAACAGCAGAATCGGGTTGCTATCGGTGCCTTCACTGATTGCGGCAATGCTCGCCGCAATTGCACGGTCGCTTTGAACTTGGCCCGTGGCGGCCGCGAAGCGTGCGGATAATTCGCGTGCCGATTGTGGGCGTTTCGCGGGGTCTTTGGCCATGCAATCGCGGACGACCTCTTCCACGGCACGCGAAATCACACCCGCCAGCCCGAGTTCCGCGAACGTCGGCGGGTCTTCGGTCGCGTGTGCCAAAAGCACATCCATGCTCGACGCGCCCTGGAACGGCAACCGCCCGCACAAGAGTTCGAACAATAGCACGCCGACGGAGTACAAATCGCCGCGATGGTCCATCATTTCGCCGCGAATCTGCTCCGGGCAAATGTAGCCCGGCGTGCCGACCGCGAAATCGACCGTGGTATCGGTCACCTTCCGCGCGTAGGCTTCGTCGATCGTTTTCGCCAAGCCGAAGTCCATCACCTTGACGCGTTCTTTCGGCGTCTCGGGTTCGGAGATCATAATGTTCGCGGGCTTCAAATCGCGATGGACGATGCCTTCATCGTGTGCGGCCTGCAACACATCGCAAAGTTGCGTGAGAATTTTGCCGATACGCCCCGCCGAGAGTCGACCGTTCTTCAGGAGTAAACTCTCGAGGTTCACGCCTTTCACGTATTCCATTACAATGCACGGGCCGACTGAATCCGTCAGTGAAGCATCGTACAACGTCACGGCATTGGCATGCGAAAACCGCGCCATCAAAATCGTTTCGCGCTGAAATCGCTCGCGAAATTTCGGGTCTGCGGCAATGTGGTCGTGCATGACCTTCACCACCACGGGCCGCCCGAGATCGATTTGTTTAGCGAGGTAGACCTTACCCATCCCGCCTTCGCCGAGCAGTTTTTGGGCTTCGTATCGACCTAGAAATATCCGACCGATCATGCACGCCTCGTCCCGACACCGCGTATCGCATTCCGTGAAGTGTGTAAACACCACACGGTAGAATGTGTCACACGCGAATGTAGTGTGCGAATCGTGCGAATGCCAATCGCGATGCAGAGTGCGTGAAGGAATGAGGATTCCTGCGAAGGTTCAGTCGGCAATTCGTTACCGAATCACGTGGCCTTCGATGCCGAGGATCACGGCGCTGGCCATGTTGTCGCCGAAGGTTTGGAAGTTTTTGAACGTCCAAACGACCTTCTTTTCGCGAGTGACTTCGATGAGTTGCGGGTTGTCTCTTGTGGCGTGGCAGTTACCGATAACGACGTTGCCGTTCGAGAGAACTTGGAGCGTGGTGACCCAGGCGAGCGAGATGCCGGGGAGGTCTTTATGGTCGACGCTCCATGCGATCTCACCTTTCGGCGTAACTTCGATGACGCGATTATTGTTACCGCCGGCGATCAACGTGTTGCCGTTCTTAAGGCGAATCGCACCGTAGACTTCGACGCCATGACCTTCGGGGCCGTGGCCGCCGGAACGCGGGCGATTGTTGAGATCGAGCGTGTATTCCCACGTAATTTTGCCGTCGGCGTCGTACTCGCGGACGCAAGCCTCGGATTCCTGACACACGAGATAATGGCCGTTTTCGAGCTTCCGGACCATCCGCGTGTCGCGGTGGGCATCGGGCTTTTTGACCTTGAGGGGAACCGTTTTCACGATCTCGCCTTTCGGATTCACTTCGACAATCTGCGAATTTCCGGACTCTGCAACCATCGTGTTGCCGTCGGCGAGCCGCTGAAACGAGTGAATCTCGATCCGCCCTTTATAGCCCTCTTTCTGCTTGGCTTCGTACTTCCAAACGATCTTTTTCTCGGGGGAAATTTCGACGACGTTCGTCGATGATGTGTGGGTGAGAATATTGCCATTCGGCAACATGTGCAAGTCGTGTACATCGTGCTTGTTATCGAATTCCCATTCGACTTCGCCCTTCGCGTTGATGATCGCCATTTTGCCGGTGCCGCGATCCGCCGCCAGAACTTTATGCCCCGGTTCGTCCGCACGGGCCGCAAAACTGAACGCGAAAAATGTCGCGATGAAAAGGATTCGACGCATGACTGCTCCGGGAAAGGGAAAACCTTCAACGGAGTTTGTTCTACAGAGCGACGTCGCACACGGTCAAAATTGGCTACGGTAGACGTAGTGCGATCTCGTAAATCTCGTCGATGTCGAGTAACAGGTCGCTTTTCTCGAACAGCGCAGCGAGTGCGGCCTTGTGAATCTTCATCTTGGTATCGCCGACGCCGATGGCCCCGTAACAGATAAGGCCATCGTGGTTTTGGGCACGATCGCCGAGTGACACGCCTTCGATACCGGCGGGTGGCACGCCATTGAGGTCGATCACCACTCGTAGTTGCTTGGCTGTGTCGCGGACTTTTTTTGGCAACAACAGCACGCCTGGTGCCCCTGCCGCAATGACGAGTTCCCGGCCCTGCAATGCCTTCGGGCCGTCGCTACTGGTGGCTACGCTGACGGCTTCGATGTTTGCGCCGGGTAATTCCTGGCGAATTTTCGCAGCCACCGTTTCGGCACGATCGAGTTGCCGCGAACCGAGCCGCACGTGCCCGCCATGTTTCGCCAATAACCGTGCCACACGCTGACCGACGGGGCCGGTGCCACCGAGGACGAGCGATTCGACGCTATCGAGATTCACGTGCCGCGCGGCCGCACGAACCGAAGCCACGGCGGTGGTGTTCGCGCCGTTGGAATCGAGCATCACGGACACAGTCAACTTCGCCACCGGGATTAGCTGTTTGCGAATCGCGGCCACAACGGCTTCCCCCGCTGCGACATCCGAGCCGCCGACAAAGATCGCGGTGCGGTGCAGATCCTTCGCGCCGCGGGTGAAAATACAGCCATGCACGAGCGTCACAACGTTCTCCGGCGTGATGCCGCCGTAGCTGAAAATGTGTTGTGCCCCCGCATCGACGGCGACGACGCGATCGAAGGTGCTCGGGAGAGCATCGGTATCGAGTTGAACGAGAATCGTGGGCTTTTCAGACATTGGCTCGCCAGAAGTGTGGTGGGGCGAAAGAGAAACCCGTACGAACCGCCGGGGAGTATCCCGGCGGAACGCGAACGCGGAGCGTTACTTATTTGGGGCTGAACGGGTGCTTTTCGGTGCGACGCGCCAGCACGGTGTCGATGTTCGGCTCTTGGTGCATCGCGCTCTTGATGGCGAGTTTCGTGGCGGCGTAGTTGTAGTCGTAGATCTTCGAGTCGTCGGCGGCTTGTGGGTGAATGAACACGCCGCAAACGATGACGTACTCTTCGGACTTGTCCTTCGGGATCACGCCATCGGCAACGCTATCGGCAACGGCGCGAGCCACGGCAGCTTGTGCGGGGCCAAACATTTGCACGGCTTGCTTCAAACCTTTGATCGTGACTTTCGTAATCATCACGGTGGCGGGCTTGCAGATCAGGTTTGGAGTAATGACGGCGAGGAGGCTGTTGTGGCCTTCCGATTGCGTAGCCAGTGCGTTGGCGAATGCCGCGCCGACGGGGCCTGTCTTCGCGCCGATCATAAGGTCGATGTGGGCAATTTCGTTGCCATCGCCTGCCAAACCTTCACCGATGAACATGGACATAAGTAGCCTCCAGAGGGTGGGGAAACGCAAGTCGCTTCCGACCACTAATTGCTAGGAATCCACCGCCGAAAAGCAACCGATGCCGTACCGATTGCGTAATTTCCATTCGTACGCAATCTTTGTTAATAAGTCCCGTTGTTGGTTGTACGCGTCACGATTGGAGCAACCCGAACAAACGTCGCGATTCGTCGGCGGATTCTGCCGAACCCCGTTTCAATTCGCGACCGGCAGCGATACATATTTCAAGAACACATTGTGCCGAACAGGGCGACGACGACATGGCCGAACCAGCGGACCGTTCCGCACTCACACCGATGATGCAGCAATACTGGGAGGCCAAAGATGCGCACCCCGGTATGCTCGTGCTATTTCGCAATGGCGATTTCTACGAGTTATTCGAGAGCGATGCCGAACTCGGTTCGCGGGTGTTAGGGCTGACGCTGACCAAGCGCGACAAAGAAATCCCGATGGCGGGGTTCCCCGTTCACAAGCTGGAAACGTATCTCGGGCATTTGCTGCGTGGCGGTCACCGCGTGGCAGTATGCGAGCAGATGGAAGAAGCGAGCCTCGGCAAGAAGATCATTCGCCGGGCCGTAAACCGCCTCGTGACACCGGGAACGATCACCGAAGACGACTTGCTCGACCCGCGACGCCCGAACCACCTCGTAGCGGTCTACAAATCCAAAGCGGGAATGTACGGCATCGCCTGGGTCGATCTCTCGTCGGGGTATTTCTCCGCATCTGATGCAACGCTGTCGTTGTTGCCCGATGAAATCTCGCGATTGAACGCCGCCGAGTGCCTGTTGCCCGAGTCCGACCTCGACGCGATACGCACGGCATTTAACGGCAACATGCCGAAAGGCATCACGCCGCGGCCCGATTGGAATTTCGATCCGACTTCAGCCCGCGAGGCGCTTTACGAACAATTTCAAGTGACCACGATGTCCGGGTTCGGCTTCGACGATGCGCAGCCGTGCCTCGTTGCGGCGGGGGCGATTATCGTCTATTTGCACGAAACGCTGAAGGCGAGCCTTGCGCACATTCGCCGGATTCGCCCGCACCGTACCGACGAGTTTCTCGTTCTCGACGAAGTCACGCGGCGAAGCCTCGAACTGATCCGAACACTGCGCGATAATACCCGCGATGGCTCGCTGCTCTCGGCGATCGATCGCACCGTGACGCCGATGGGTTCGCGGTTTTTGCACGATCAACTCCTCGCGCCGCTGAACGCAGCAGGGCCGATTACGGCGCGTCTTGATGCAGTCGAAGAGCTACTGCGCGAACATTCGTTGCGTGCGGATTTGCGCGAGTTACTGCAAGTCACGTCGGATTTGCAACGATTGACGACGCGGGTTTCGACGGCCCGCGCGACACCGAAAGATCTGGCGGCGATCGCGAAGACGTTGAAATTGCTGCCGAAATTCAAGGCAAAGCTAAGCGGGCGGCGGGCGGCACTACTCCGCGATTTCGAAGAACGGCTCGAACTCTGCCCGGACCTCCGCGAGTTGCTCGAACGCGCACTGACCGACGACCCGCCGTATCTGCCGAAAGAGGGCGGCATCATCCGCGAAGGCTACAACGCGGAACTCGACCAACTGCGGTTACTTTCGCGCGACGGCAAAAGCTGGATCGCGCGGTATCAGGCATCGGAGATCACGCGTACGGGCATCAACAGCCTGAAAGTCGCGTATACGCAGGTCATCGGATATTACATCGAAATCACGAACGCGAACGAGACGCGCGTACCCGCAAACTACCTGCACGAACGCACGCTGAAGAACGCGAAACGGTACGTGACGCCGGAGTTAAAGGAGTACGAAGAGAAAGTGCTCTCGGCGGAGGACAAGAGTAAAGCCCTCGAATTCGAGCTATTCCTGCAACTCCGCGATCGCATCGCCATCGAGACGCACCGCCTGCAAGCGACGGCCGATACACTCGCCGCACTGGACTTCCTCGCCGGGTTAGCCGAACTTGCGGCATCGCGAAACTACATCCGGCCGACGATCGTAAACGAGCCGGTGATGGCGATTCGCGAAGGTCGCCACCCCGTGCTCGATCAGTTTTTGCCACCCGGCACGTTCGTCCCCAACGATGTCACGTTCAGCGTCAGCGATGGCATGTTTTGGCTGATTACCGGGCCGAACATGTCGGGTAAATCGACGTTCATTCGCCAAGTTGCGATTCTGACATTGCTCGCGCACATCGGGAGCTTCGTACCCGCGAAGTCGGCCACGATCGGCATCACGGATCGCATCTTCACCCGCGTCGGCGCGAGCGATGAACTGAGCCGCGGGCAATCGACGTTCATGGTCGAGATGACCGAAGCGGCGAACATTCTGAACAACTCGACGCCACAAAGCCTCGTGATCCTCGACGAAATTGGCCGTGGAACGAGCACGTACGATGGTGTCTCGTTGGCGTGGGCGATGACGGAATACCTGCATTCGGTGGTCGGCTGTCGCGCGTTGTTCGCCACACACTATCACGAACTCGCGAAACTCGCCGAGACATTGCCGCAGCTACGCAACTACAACGTGGAGGTACGCGAACTCGAAAACGACGTCGTGTTTCTGCATAAAATCTCACCGGGCAACGCGGGCAAGAGTTACGGCATCCACGTGGCACGCCTGGCGGGGGTGCCATCGCCCGTGTTGCAGCGTGCGGAGGAAGTGCTGGCGAACCTCGAGATGCGACCGCCGAAAACGCCCACGAAAACAGCAACGCCACGACCGCGAAAAGTAGTGCCGGTTCAAGAAGTCGCACCGCCAGAATTGACGAAGAAGAAGATCAAGGAACCCGGCCCGAATCTGTTTGAGTAGCACGAAAGGAACGCAACCGATGAACGTCGCCCTACCGAAATTCTGCGAGCCGAGCGCCATCCACGACATCAAGTGGATCCCGCTGAAATTCTTCAACGACGCCCGCGGTTGGCTCGTCGAACTGTTTCGCAACGACCTCATCGACCCGAACTTCCACCCGGTGATGGCGTACATCTCGCAGACGAAACCGGGCGTCAGTCGCGGGCCGCACGAGCATATCGACCAGGCCGATTATTTTTGCTTTTTCGGCCCCTCCACGTTCCGCGTATACCTGTGGGATGCCCGCAAAGACTCCCCAACGTTCGGTGCAAAGGAAGTGAAAGAAGTCGGCGAAAACCTGCCGTATGCACTGATCGTCCCGGCGGGTGTCGTTCACGCCTACAAGAACATCGGCGATAAAGACGGCCTCGTGTTCAACGGCGCAAACCGCCTCTACGCAGGCTGGCTGAAGCAAGACCCCGTCGACGAACTCCGCCACGAAAAAGACCCAAACACGCCGTATACGATGGATTGAACCGACAAATCGGCGTGGCAGGTGCCACGCCGATTGTGTTTGTATGACAGTGCATCGTCAGTTTACTTGGCCACACCGCCTACGGGTTGAATCGCTTGTTGGAGGCGGAGTGCGTCTTCGGCTTTTTCTTTTGCCGATTGCTCGAACTTCCAGAGTGTCGGCGGGCCGTTGAGCAGGATTTGTGGCGTGGCGGCGAGGTTCAATTTCGCGAACTGCTTCGGGATTTCCTGTGCGAGTTTGATGTCGAACATCTCGCGCTCGAGGCGTTCTTTGACGTTCTCGAACTTGACCGTCGCATCGGCGGGAAGTTTCTTCAGCAGCTTCA
>JAYSYI010000625.1:0-9032 GCA_043727665.1 Limnoglobus sp.
AGTGTTAAGTAGGGGCACCCCTTGTGGGTGCCCAGGGATCATCTGCCCATGACCGATAACCTCGTCGACCGATTCGACCGAATTCACAACAACCTTCGCATCAGTGTGACGGACCGCTGCAATTTGCGCTGCACCTACTGCATGCCCGAAGATGTCACGTTCGTCGATCGCGGCGAACTGTTGACCTTCGAAGAAATCGCGCAGTTCGTGCGCGTGGCGGCACCGCTTGGCGTGAATAAAATCCGTCTCACCGGCGGCGAACCGCTGATGCGAAAAGGCCTCGACAATCTCGTCCGAATGTTGACGCCGATACCGGGCATCACCGATATCGGGCTGACGACCAATGGCTTGTTGCTCGCAGATCATGCGGAATCGCTTTATGCGGCGGGCTTGCGGCGATTGAACGTGTCGCTCGATACGCTCGACCCCGGTCGATTCCGCGAACTGACCCGTCGCGATGGCTTCGACAAAGTGATTGCCGGGTTACTCGCGGCCAAGGCGGTAGGGTTCGGCCCGATCAAAGTGAACGCGGTCGCGATCCGTGGGTTCATCGAACACGATGCGGTCCCGCTCGCACAGTTTTGCCGCGAACATGGCTTCGAGTTGCGCTTCATCGAATATATGCCGATCGGTGCCGAGTCGTGGGAACGCGAAAAGGTCGTGTATGCACACGAGTTATTGGAATGGCTGGAGCGCGATGTCGCCCCGCTGTCACCGTCGCCCCATTACGACCCGCGTGCCCCGGCGATGGACTTCGACTATGCTGATGGACAAGGCCGCGTCGGTATCATCGCGTCGCTGTCGCGGCCGTTCTGCCGAAGTTGTAACCGCATCCGTATTACAGCCGATGGCAAACTGCGAAACTGCCTGTTCGCGTTAAACGAAACCGACGTGAAGCCGATGTTACGCCGCCCGATTTCCGACACGGTCGCACTGCGGAATGCACTCATCGACAGCGTCGCCGAGAAGTGGGAAGGCCACGAAATCAACACGGCGAAGTTCGTGAAGCCACTTCGAACCATGCACACCATCGGTGGGTGAACCATTTCCTGGAGATCGTATGTTCCGCATCGGATTGCTGATACTCGTCGCGTTGGCTCTGCCATTGTCAGCGGCGGACTACCCGGCGGTTCTGCTTAAGGTCGATGGCGCGGAACTCACGGTTTACCCGCCCGATGCAAAAACGGGCTACTATCGCGGTTCGCGATTCGATTGGGCGGGTGTGATTGCGAACTTGAAGTTCGGCGAAAATACGCTGTTCGGCCCATGGAAGGATTCGCATAACCCCGCGAACAACGACGACATTACGGGGCCGTGCGAGGAGTTCGGTATGGAAGCCCCGCTCGGCTACGCTGAGGCCGCCGTCGGTGAAACGTTCCTCAAAATTGGCATCGGCGAGTTGGAGAAACCGCAAGAAGAGAAGTACCGTTTCTTCCACAATTACAAGATCGCAAACAACGGTACTTGGCGAGTCTCAAAGGTGACGGGGCTGCCCGGCGAATCGGCGAGCATCGAGTTTCGGCACACGATCCGCACGAAGTCCGGCTACGCCTATCACTACAAAAAGACCCTTAGTATCGCGAGTGCATCCGAGGGCAAGCACCTCTTCCTCGACCTGCGTCACGAGTTGATCAACACCGGCGAAAAGACGATTGAGACCGACTATTACAATCACAATTTCTTCAACGTGAACGCGGAGCCAATCGGTCCGCGTTACCGCATCGAGTTCCCGAAAGCGATCGCGGCCACGGCAGAATCAAAGTTCGTTGCGCCGGCGGTTTTGAAAGATGCCACGTTCATTTTCGCAGAAGTACTACCCGCGAAAGAATCGGCGTTCGGGTGGCTGACCGCACCCGATGGTAAGCCGATGGGCTACGACTTCGAGATGATTTTCGCGGGCAAGGAAAAGGGCCAAGGCGTGCGGATGCGCGTCAACGGCCAGGGGCAAACGGTAAGCAAGTTCCAGCTGTGGTCGATCCCATCGTGCCTTTGCCCCGAGCCATTCGTGAAGCTCAAAGTCGAACCGGGCGATTCGACATCATGGATAACAACGTACCACTTTCGCGCGAGCGAGTGAGTGTCTGAATGTTGAATGGGAAGTTTTTGGGAATCGAATGACCGAGGCCATCGCACATGGAGGTTGGTGAACGCCGATGTTACTTGAATTTCAGGATGTCGAACTGTTTTTCCGGCTGCACCGGACGCTGATGTTCTTCGTGAGCCAGCGTCTCAAGGTGATTACCGATGACATTGCCACACCGGAAGTATTCGCCGCCCTGTCGCCGGAAGTCCGGCTCAAGGTCCGTGACGCCTTAATTGCAAACTTAGACCTGATAGAGTCTTTTGTCGAAGAGAACCCGCCCCGCCTGCCCGACGACGACCTTGCCATCGTTCGCTCTTGGCGGCATCTGGTTGCTGACACGTTTTACGTCTTCCGCGAACTCAAAAAATATACGGTGTTCCTTTCGAACAACTCACAGCCGGTCGCATACGGCGTTGTGGCGCTGTCGCAACCGTTCGAGGACTTGATCGGGCCATATCTGCCGGTCCTGACAAAGACGGTGTTGCTGCCGTTCAAGGACAAGATTGTCTACGACGGCTTGATGAACAGCTACCGCATCTCGTTTGGCTCCGGCATCCGGCGAAATCTGAACCAGGATTTCAAGGATGCGAAGGCACGGCTAGGGATCGTCACGACTCTCCCGATTTCGGCCACGCCGATTTCTGCGAAAATGGCAAAAGCCAAACCCATCCCGATGCTAACGAAGATGGAAAAGGATGCGTCACTGGCGGTGATTGTCGGGTTGATCGACCAGTTCTGTCGCGAGCATCTGAATGACGATTACGCCGTGCTTTGTCGGAGCATGGCCGAGAAATTGGCCCGCAAGCGGCCCTCGCCCTTGCTTCACGGCAGTCCAAATGCTTGGGCGAGTGGCATCGTTCGGGCGGTCGGCGGCGTCAACTTCTTGCACGACAAAAGCCAGACGCCGTACATGCGGTCCACCGACATCGACCACTATCTTGGAACCAGCCCGAGCAGCGGGGCAACCAAGCTGGCGGCGATTCGCAAGATGCTGACACTCCATCAAATGGACCCCAACTGGACGCTGCCGAGCCGTCTGGCGAGCAATCCAATGGTGTGGATGTTGCAAGTCAACGGGTACATGGAGGACGTTCGCCATGCTCCCAGGGAAGTTCAGGAGATCGCTTTCAACAAGGGGCTGATCCCTTATATCCCGGCCGATCGGAAGCAAGAGTGAGCACTATGGACGATGGAAATTCGTTCGCTGGCGGTGCATTATGAACAACGTGACGATGCCTTACGCCTTCAAGCGATTCGCGAAACTCTTGCGTGTTTTGACGATCTTTGGTGCGATCACGGCCATGCAATACGGCTGCCGGGGGTTCGAACGAAAGTATCCTTGGTGGTAATCGTCTGCTACGAAAAATTGCGTCAGCGGCGCGATCTCGGTCACGATCGGATCGGCCCAGGCTTTCTCCGCCGTCAACTCGGCAATCGCCGTCTCAGCGATTGCTTTTTGCTCTGGATTGTGATAAAAAATTGCCGAACGATACTGCGTGCCGGCATCCGCCCCTTGGCGGTTCAGCGTGGTCGGGTCGTGGATCGCGAAGAAGACTTCGAGTAGGTCGCGATACGAAATCTTCGCAGGGTCGAACGTTACCTGCACGACCTCCGCGTGGCCCGTTCGGCCCGAACAAACCGACTCGTAGGTCGGCTTCTTGTCGCCGCCGCCCGTAAAACCCGACGTAACATTTTCGACGCCTACCAGTTGCTCGAAGCACGCTTCGAGGCACCAGTAACACCCGCCGCCCACCGTGGCAATTTCCGTCGTTGCGGACATGTTCGAACCTCTTTTTGGGAAAGTCTGTACGCCAGTATTATAGCTACACCATTCTTCAGCCGTCCTTTCATCGAACCGGTGTTGCACCACCTTCGCATAAAAAATGGCATAGTCGAGAAATATCTCTTCCCCTCCGCGGAAACGCTGTCTATCATTTTGGTGTGGGTCGTGCGACCGTGGCACGACGAACTAACGGCTTGCACACCCAACACTATTACGGGCGATGTAAGCAAACGCGTATTATGAGGAGGTGATCACTTGATTAGTCATAGATTTCAGGGTTCAGAGGTAGGGTCGTCCTGACCACCGCTAGACGGGCGACTGTCTTCGACGGCCGCCTGAACCAAGACGCCCGGCAGGAAACTGCCGGGCGTTTTTCATTTTCCCATCGCTTCGATTGCTTTCCACAACTCCAGTGGCACCGGCATTACCGATAGCCGCGAGATCCGCACGAGTTCCCAATCGGCGAATCTCGCATCCGCCTTGATGTCCGCCAACGCCACGGGCGTCTTCAACTTCCGGATCGGTTTCACCGTCACAATCGTGAACTTTTCGTTGTCCGGGTCGATGTGCGATGCGGCGGCTTCCATGATTCCCACGACCGACTTTTCCTTGCCCGTGTGATAAAGGAATACGCGATCCCCTGCCGCCATCGCCCGCAGGTGCTTCTGGGCGAGCGCGTTCGTCACGCCTTCCCATGTGGTACTTCCCGCCGCAACGAGGTCGTCGTAACTGAACTCGTCCGGCTCTTGTTTGAATAACCAAAACGACATGATCCGTGCTCTGAGTTTGGGTAGGTTCTAACGATCCGCGAGCTTTTTGCCGAGGAGTTTCAGCAGCGGTCGCTCGCGCACATCGGCTTTCTTGATCGCGGCCATGTCGGCTTCGCGGCCGAACAAGATTTGGCGTCCCGTCTCGACTTGTTCCGGCGTCCAGCGCACGAGTTTTTCGCGTGCCAATTCGCCAATCAGGTTCACCGAGTGGCTCGCTTTCATCGCATCGAAGTGATTGATGGCCACGAGCGACGCAGGAATGCCTTGTTTCTGCAAGTCGATAGGCCATTGGCTATCGAGGCCAACGAGCGTATCGCTGGGTATGCCACGGACTTTGCACACGACACAAACGAACTCGATCTGTTTCGATAGCGGCCTGGAATACTCGCTGATGTTGGTTCGCGTTTTCGGGTCGAGCGATTTGATGATCGGGATTTGCAGTTTCGGCAACCCGAGGTTAATCGTTGCGAACTCCGAACCCAGATTCGGCGCACAGACTTCGATGACTTTCGTGACGCCGCTTTTCGGGTAGCGTTCGACGAAATGCCGCGCGATCATCCCACCCGCACTGTGGCCGATGAGCACGATCTCCTTGTAACCGGCCGCACGCAGTTTCTCGATGTTCGAACGCACGCCTTCGCTGACAGAAATGCCATCGACAGTGATGGTCTGCGCGTAACTGAGTGCATACACGTCAAAATCGCTCGCCAGTGCTTCGACCAGTAACGACTTCGGCATCTGGTAATCGTGTTGTTGCGGCTTCGCGGCTTTTTCGGGGCGAATCGGGTACAACTGCATTCCGTGGATAATCACTGCCGCGCGAGTTTTAACGATCTTCATTTCTACCGCTTCGCCATCGACGGTGACGCGGTTGGCGGGCGCAACTTGCCAGAAGCCGATCGGCAGTTGGACCGAAGGCATCATGCACAATAAGAGTGTCGAAGCAATCGCTGCGTTCATCGCAGGCCTCCCACGAGAACCAAGAAACGGCCAAATCTGTCAGCCAGATGCACGTGCTTTTATATCCGTCAGGGAACGAACCTGCAAATTGCTGTCCATCGTCGGCCACAATCCGATACGACTCTGTGAGGAGGTGACATATAAAGCAATACCGAGTCGAAGTGATCGACCGAACCTATTCGGCAATTTTGGCCGCAAAAACACCTGCGGAACGTGTCTCAATTGTCGATGGCCGCGCATCGTACGGCACGTCACGCAGTTGAGATCCTGGCGAAAGTGGATGCCCCAATCAACCGCCCGTGCCATCAAGACGCACATCAACCGTTCGGATCATCGAGGATGGTTTGTAACCGCGGTGCCAACTCGATCGGCAATTGCGCAATCCACGATCCGTCGATCAACTCGACGTCGAGCATATCGCGTAGGTGCATCCGGTCTTTGTCGCGAAACGAGGTCAGTTTCATGCGAACGAGTGCATTGAGTTTCAAAATCCGGTGCGTGTGAATGGCTTCGGCCTCGGTTACATCGGGTGTCGGAACGGGGTCTTCCGAGCGGACTTTCTCGTTCGCGAATAGCACATGCACCGCATCGCGCGCTTTCGTGCCGGGACCATCCAAGAACATATCGATACTCTTAACGTGGCGGTAAATAAACCCCGCTCGCTCCATCGCTTCCACTGCCCGTGGAAAATCTTCCCGGCGCAACAGGATGTCCACGTCGCGCGTAGTGCGAACTGCGGCTTCATCGGCCTGTGCTACCCACGCGCGAACCGCATTGCCGCCAATAATCGCGTACAAAATCCCCGCCTGTTCGAGGATCGTGGCGGTACGCTCCAAACGTTCTTGCACTTTTTCCACAGCACGCCCCATACGTTGCCACAACGCGTCGCCCGTGAGATGAAATGGCATCATCAGTTTCACCCGTGTCGGGAGTAAGCTACAACAGAAAAGTATACCAGCTACCACTCGCGGTTTGTTAAACCTTGACGGAGAAGCCGACACTTTCTTGCTTAGGCTCGAGATTTCGCCCTCATGAGGGTGCGAGTCGCTTGACGCGTATGATTCCTTCTGGATAACCTTGAAGTAGCGAACAGATTGCTGCGCAACGTGAAATTCATTCCCCGTGCTAAACCGATGCAACTCATTGCGCCCGACATTTTGATGGAAGCCAAAGGGCTGTCGATCGGTGCCGCGTTATTTACGCTGCTCGTCGGCTTCCTGCTTTGGGCGTTCGGTTGGCGTTGGCATCGCTTCTGGGTGGTGTTTGGCATCACCACGGCGGCGGGGGTTCTCGGACTCAGCGCGGGCAAGGCGGCGGGCGGGCAGGTTCTCGTTATCGGAGTGCTACTCGCGTTTGCGGGCGGCGTCATGGCACTCGAGATTGCGAAACTGCTCGCGTTTGTGGCGGGGGGTGTTGGTGCGTGGATTGCCGTACAATCGGTGTTGCCGCACGCGCAAGAGATGTGGGCGGTGTTCCTTGCCGGCGGGTTGTTCGGCGTGATTCTTTACCGGCTCTGGACGATGATGCTCGCGAGTTTCGCCGGCGTACTTATCTCGTGGCATGCCGCGTTCTTTATCGCGCAAAGTCTGGGAACGTACGATGCCGTCAAATGGGTGGGCGATCACGGCACCGCACTCAATGGCGGGGTGATTGTTGCCACGTTACTCGGCATCGGGATGCAAGTGTTGACGACAGAAAAGCCAGCAGCGAAATCCGAAGAGAAGAAGTCCAAGAAAGACGACAAGCACGACGATCACCACCGCGAAGAACCCGCTTCCGCACCGTGGTGGCACAAACTCCCCGGCCTGAAAGCCGCGTAAACGATTCGCAGTACAGATTTCTTGCACGGCGTTCAGAATCTCGATAAAATCGTATTCGATGCTCTTTCCGTTGCTTCGGATAAACGCCATGCCCACACTGACACTGATCAAATTTCCCGGTTCGACGGGTGTGGCTGAGACACACATTTTGAAACCGCAAGAGGTGATTCTCGGCCGCGAAGATAAATGTGGGATCGTCGTTCCGAATCACGCGGTGAGTCGGCAACATTCGAAGATCATCGTCAAAAATGGCCAATTCTTCATCGAAGATCTAAACAGCCGTAACGGCACGTTCGTCAACAATCGCGCGATCACGGTACCCCATCAACTGAAGCACGACGACCGTATTAAGATCTGCGACTTTCAGTTCCTTTACCAAGACGAAGCCGCCGTTGCCGCCGCGAAGCCCCGACTCAAACTGCCACGCGAATTCGGGCCGGGCGTCGCAGAAACCACAGATGGCGAAGAACTTTCTGATCTAAGCAATGTCGAGTCCACGGTGGCTTTACGACCGACGTCGGAGTTACTCGGCGCACAGCCGAACGACAAACTTCGGGCACTCCTTGATATCAGCGTCGCGCTATCGAAAGCGAATGAACTCGACCCGCTGTTGAACGTGATTGCCGATAGCGTCCTCGGCGTGTTCCGCCAAGCCGACCGTTGCTTCATCATTCTCAGCGAAGGTACGAAACTCATTCCGAAAGTCGTGAAGGCGCGACGCTCGACGCCTGGCGACGACCACCGGTTCAGCAAAACGATCGTGCGGAAGTGCATGGAATCGCAGACGGCGTACCTCAGCGAAGATGCCTCTTCGGATGCCGCGATGGGGGCCGCACAATCGATCGCCGAGTTTCGCATTCGCTCGGTAATGTGCGTGCCGCTCGTTTCGACCGAAGGCATCGCCATCGGCGCACTGCAACTCGACACGCAAGACCGCAGCAAGAAGTTCCGCGAGGACGACCTGAAAATGTTGCTGATCGTCGCGAATCTCGCCTCGGTGGCGATTGAAAAAGCGACGTACCAAGAAAACAACATGGCGCGGGAGAAGCAGCAAAACGAGATCGAAATCGCAAAGAAAGTACAACTCGGCTTCCTGCCGAAAGACATGCCTGTCGCGAAAGGCTACGAATTTTATGCCGTATACAGCGCGGCCCAAACCGTTGGTGGCGATTACTACGATCTCATTACGTTGCCCGATGGACGCATCGCGATCATGCTCGGGGACGTCGCCGGAAAGGGCGTACCGGCTTCGCTGCTGATGGCGAAACTGAGTGCCGAGGCCCGCTATTGCATTCTCACGCAGCCGACCCTCGCCGCCGCCGTCAACCTCCTTAACGAACAACTCATTCGCGGCGGCATCGGCGACCGATTCGTCACGATGGCTGCAATCATCCTGAATCCGTTGACCCACAAAGTAGTGTTGGTGAACGCGGGGCACATCAATCCGAACCGCTACCGGCTATTGGATAAATCGTTCGATGAAGTCATCACCAACGACCTCAGCGGGTTGCCGCTCGGCCTCGTGACCGGTTACGAATATCAATCGATTGAGTTCGAGCTGAACGAAGGCGATAACATCTTACTGTTCACCGATGGCGTTTCCGACGCGATGTCGC
>JAYSYI010000626.1:0-2954 GCA_043727665.1 Limnoglobus sp.
CTCGACCACGAAGCCGAGATTCGCGACTCGCAAAACCGCCCCTTACCGATCAGCCGCGGCCAACCGGTGCGGGAATTGTTCCACGGATGAGACTCCCCCGTTAAGCCGCGCCGCGTAGGCTTTGCGCAGCGAAGCGCGGGGCATGAACTCCTGAACAATCGTGCTGTCATCCGACACATCGTGCCCGCGCTTCGCTCCGAAGACTCCGCGGCGCGGCTAAACGAATTCAGAATTCGCGTATCACCCGTTCGTTGCGAAGGTGGCTTTCAGACGGTCGAAGTCGCTGCTTTCGGCGCGTTGCCAGCAGCGTTGCGCGAGTTTCAGGTAGCGGGCGGCTTCCTCGGGTTCGCCGCTTTGCGTGCAGACGGCCCACATGCCGAGCGCGCCGCGGACGCTTCCCGAATCGTGTGCGAGTGCTTCCTGATACGCTTCGCGCGCTTCGATCAGTTGGCCCGCATCGAGCGCCCCTCGGCCCCATGATTCCATGAAGTACGCGCCGCCACCCCAGGCGTGATGCGCGTAGTCGTCTTTCGTTTTGTCGATCGTGCGCTTCAGCAGTTTGATCCCCGCATCGCCGTTGCCGGTTTTGCAGGCGTAGCGGCCTTGGGCTTCCCAGAGTCGTAGTTCGCGTTGTCGTTCGCCGCGCTTCGATTGGTTCGCGTGCTGCATCGTGTCGATCTCGGCTTTCGCGCGGTCGAGGTCGCCGCGTTCGATTGCCAGAATTGCGGCAAAGTACGCGGCGGTGGCTTTGTCGCCCTTGCGCAACTTGCTCACGAGTTCTTCGGCGTCGGCCCATTCTTGCAAACTCGTGGCCATGCGAAACCACTCTTGGCGGTAGTGGTATTTGTGCCCCTCGGCTTCGGTGCGGATCTGTTTCGCTTCGCGGAAACGGCCATCGTGGATCAGGCTGCGCGTGAGCGTTTCGAGGTGATGGCTGAACTGATGGTCTTCGTCGGGCTTCACGTTTTGGAGTTTGTGATAGTCGCGTTGCAGTTCGATCGCGTGCCACGAATAGTCGGTGGTTTTCGCCCATTTGCCAACGCGCATCCCGAGATGTGCCTGCATGTGGAAGGCGTGCGGTAGCCCCGGCGACGAACGAATGTAGCCTTCGGCGTACGGCCAACCGAGGGCAGGGCGGCGGATGTTTTCGTAGGTGTGAATGAGTTCGTGATTCGCGCCGGGGTGGTACGGGTTCAACCGCAGCAGTGCCTTGTAAAACGGGATCGCGCCGTGGGTACCGTCGCCGAGTTGGGCGCGGGCGAACCAGCCTTCTTCGTCGTCTTCGTAAATCGCGAGCAATTCGTCGAGCGTTTGCTGGGCTTTCTTGCGGCGTTCCTCGCCGACGCCCGGCAACATGCCCTTTTCTTGTAGCTTCGCCGTAATCAAAAACCCCTCGCGGTGACTCGCTTTCGGCAGCAGTTGCTTGGCCATTTCGAGCGCGTAATCGTGCGGCGGTTTCGCGATGTTGTCGGGTAGTTTCGGCTGAATCACCGTGCCGAGCGCCGCGAAGTACGGCAACGGCTTCGCGGTGGTTTTACCCCACTTTTCGAGCGATTTGTGCAATCCCAGCCACGCCATCGCGGATTGCGGGTCGTGCTGAAGTGCCGTCTCGAAGTTGCGAACCGCTTCGATCCAGACGTACGAGTAATAAAAAGCGAAGCCTTGATCGCAGAACTTTTGGCAGTCTTCGGATGGCGTGCTCGTACGGTACCGATACAGGCAAAGGTCCGGCATCGTGACCGCATACGCCAACCCGCTGATCGCGAGTTTCGGCACCGGTTTCTTCGTGGCTTCGATTGTCGTGAACGCCGATAGCGCGAGCGCGGAAAAAATCATCATGGGAAAACAGCTCGTAGGCAGCAGATGGCAGGTTGACACAAGTTTACCCGGACAGGCCAGCCGTTGGAAGAGGCATTCGCAAGATCGGGAACGGCAACTTCGGCGCATTCGTTACCGTTCCCGCACCATTCCTGTTGTGCGATGCTTTGGGTGGTTGGCCACCGCTCGAATCGAAGTTACGATACCTACTGTTCTCATCGCCGGTCGATCTCACCGAGGTTCCCGATGCGACGGCCTATATTCGCAACCGCAATCGTGCTCGGTTTTGCCATTGCGGCGCGAACTGAGCCGCCGAAACCCGTAGCAGGCACAACCATGTCGATCACGCACACCGATCTCGATCGTATGGTTCTGGAAACCTTAAAGGAAATCCACAATCGCGGGGCGGCCAGTTACAACGCGGGCGATCACGCCGCCGCATTTCGTTTGTATGAAGGTGCGATCATCACCGTGAAGCCGTTCCTCGCGCATCGGCCGAAGATTCAAGCATTGATTGCCGAAGGGATCGACCAGGTCGACAAGACGATTATGGACCCGAAGGTGAAAGCGTTTCGGCTGCATGAAGTGATCGAGCAAGTGCGTGCGGACTTGAAAGCCGAACTGAAACAAAACCTACCGACACTCGCAACGATTGCAGGCAAAGTCACGCTGAGCGGGCAGCCACTCGGTGGCGTCGCGCTCGCTTACACGGCCACCGGGGCGAAGTCGTCAGTCGCCTCCGCCACCACCGCCGCCGACGGCACTTTCACCGTGCTCGCAGGCGTCCCCGCAGGCGCATACACCGTCACGCTTCTCGGAAACTCCGTGCCAGTCAAGTTCGCCAAGATCGAAACCTCGCCGATCAAAGTCGAGTTCAAAACTGGCGCAAACCCACAAGCCTACGAGTTGAAGTAGCGTACCGTAAAGCCATTGGTCAATAACCCCAAGTTGCACTCTCCCCGTTGGCACGGTTCGCGTACACTATCTCCACGCTACGATGGCTGTACCGACGCGAGGAGTTTGCGGAATGCACATTCGAGAGATTTTCCACGATCACCGGACGACGTTTAGCTTCGAGTTCTTCCCGCCGAAGACCGATGAAGCGTCCGAAGAACTCTTTCGCAACATCGCATCGC
>JAYSYI010000627.1:0-9014 GCA_043727665.1 Limnoglobus sp.
CCGCCGAAGCCCGACTTCCGTGCGATCGTGATGGCACGCAGCCGCGAACTCCCGGCCACGACGATCGCACACAGTATGGGCGAAGTCGCACTCGATATCTTCGTGCAACGCCAAGACGGCTTTACTGGACCAATTGCGATCACCGCCGAAGGGCTACCTGCAGGTGTGATTGCGATGCCCGCAACGATCGGCACGGGACAGAAGTGGGGCACGCTCGTGCTTTCCGGCGCGGGCACGCTGACCGATACCGCAGTCGAAATGAAAGTGAAATTGACGGCCACCATCGACGGCAAACCGGTCACCCGCGAAGCCCGACCCGCGAGCATTTCGTGGGGACTCATCGGCCAGCAGAACGTGCCGCTGATTACGCGGCTCGATCAATCGCTGATCGTGGCCACGAGGGCGGACAAGTCGCCGTTCCGGATTGCGGCAGACCTCGCCACCGCGACGGTGAAAGTCGATGGCAAAGATCAGAAAGCGGTACTACCATTGGTTGTGAAACCGGGCGAGAAAATCATCGTGCCGGTGAAAGTAACATGGCAAGACGCCGAGGCCCGCGCAGGCCCCGTGAACGTGCAAGCCGAGGCGACAATCGCGAATATGCAGAACGCACCCGTAACCATCAACAACGGCCTGCCACTGCCAATTGTTAAGGATAAAAACGATGCCCCATTTACCGTTGACGTGAAGGCGAATGCCCCACCGGGAACCTACACGATTTCTCTACGCGGCGACACATTAGTGAAGTTCACGAAAGACCCGACTGGCAAGGATAAAAAAGATATTACCGTCTCTGCATTCGCGCCGCCGTTCGAAGTGAAAGTGATTCCTATGAGCCTCGGGAAGATCACCGCACAACCGGTGGGCAACGTGAAAATCGGCGGCACCGGCGAAGTTGTCGTTCGCGTCGAGCGACTGTTCGAATTCGCAGGCGAGTTCAAGGTAAAACTCGTTTTCCCCAAGGAAAATAAGGGTGTGACCGCCATCGACGCCACGATCCCCGCCGGGCAAAACGAAGTGAAAGTAGCGATCACTGCCGATAAAGACGTGAAGGTGGGCGGTATTAACAACATCGTCGTACAGGCCGTCGCCATGTGGGACGCGAAGTACCCGACAACACACGAAGCGAAATTTAACCTAAACATCAGCAAGTAATAAAAATGGAGTTTCACCATATGCGTTCGCTCATACTCTCGTTGGCGTTCTCAGTGCCGATATTGGCGTTTGCCGCCGACGAAAAGAAAGACAAAGCCCCGCCGACGCCGATCCCGGCGGCCGTGCTCACCCGCACCGACCCGATCGATTACTTGAAGGATGTGCAGCCGATCATTGCCAACAAATGTACCGTCTGCCACTCGGGTACCGAGCTTCGCGGCAAGTACGATATGGGCAGCCATGCCGCCGTCATGAAGGGTGGCAAACGCGGTGTCGCCGTCGTGGCCGGCAAGCCGATGGAGAGCAACTTCTTCGTGTTTTCCGCACAGCACAAAAACCCGATCATGCCACCGCGTTCCGACGCGAACGACCTCAACGGCCAAGAAGTCGCCGTGCTGAAACTCTGGATCGAACAAGGCGCGAAAGCCCCGACCGGCTCGGAGATTCGCGTCCGTGCGAAAGTCGTGCTGAACCTGCCACCCGCAATCGTCAAACCGGTTCGCGCCGTGGCGATCACACCCGATAAATCCATCGTTGCCGCCGGGCGTGGTAACCAAATCCACCTGTTCGACGGCAAGACCGGCGAGTTCAAGAAAACGCTCGTCGATCCCGAACTGAAACTGCCCGACGGCAAGCCCGCGAACACCGCACACATCTCGCTCGTCGAAGCGATGGCGTACAGCCCCGACGGCAAGACGCTCGCGACCGGTAGCTACCAGGAAATGACGTTGTGGGATGCCGACAAAGGCACGCCGAAAATGCGCATCAGCGGCTTCGCGGATCGCGTCGTGGCCATCGCGTATTCTCCCGATGGGAAACTGATCGCAACGGGTGGCGGGGCACCGACCGAAGATGGCGAAATCAAGATTTTCGACGCCGCCGGCAAGCTCGCATTCGAGATCAAAGCCGGGCACAGCGACACCGTCTTCGGCATCAGTTTCAGCCCCGATGGCAAGCTACTCGCGACCGGGGCCGCCGATAAGTTCGTCAAGGTTTTCGAGGTGCCATCGGGTAAGTTCGTGAAGTCGTTCGAGGGCCACACCCACCATGTTCTCGACGTCGGCTGGACGCCCGATGGCAAGAAGATTGTGTCGTGCGGGGCCGACAATTTCGTGAAAGTGTGGGACTACGAAAAGGGCGAAAAACTCCGCGATATTACAGGGCACCAGAAGCAAGTGACACGGTTGATCTTCGTGCCGAAAACCACGACATTTCTAACGACGAGCGGCGACGCCACGGTGCGATTGTGGAACGCCGAAAACGGCGGCCAAACCCGCGCCTACGGCGAGCACAAAGACTTCGTTTACGCAGTCGCCACCAGCCCCGACGGTACGCTCGTAGCCACCGGCGGAGAAGAAGGCATCGTCCGCCTCTTCAACGGCACCAGCGGCGCATTAGTGAAGGCCATGCTGCCCCCCGACGCCGAGCCAAAGAAGCCCGAAGCGAAGAAGGAAGAGCCGAAGAAGAAGTAGGAGTGAGTCATGAGTGACCCGAAAGATTTAACCGCGGAGGGCGCAGAGAACGCGGAGGAGAGAAACCAAGATTTTCTTTTCCGCGAACTCTGCGACAACGATTCATTGGAAGTGAAACTAGAAGTCCGGGCCGAGTTGGAGCGACGAGTTGCCTTGGCAGACGCCGACCTGGATCGTGGCGTGCCGTGGGAGATCGTTAGAGCCGCCGCACGGGCACGGTGGCCACAATGACAGAAAACTGCACCATTTATAACTCATGCAGCGATCTTGATATAGTGTATCGTGTTCTTGAACAATATAGTATGACGTTCAGCAAACATACTGAAGATAACTTGCAGTCCGTGTTTGTGGGAGACACCAACGCGCGCATGCGAATCACAGCTATGGTATTCGTTGAACGAGGCGACAATTTCTGCCGATTATTGTTGAGCACATGCGCATTTGTTAATCGTAAAGGTACTTCTAAAGCGATTCAGAAGCTTTCTACCCTTATTTCGTCATGTGAATTGGCTTTAGGTGTCGTTGCCGAACCCAGTTTTGAATCGGACAAGCGATTCAAACTGATAGTATTTGCGATTGCGAAAGCATTGAATGGTGTCGTATTCAATGGAAACGACATGCTCGATTCCGATGGCAATGCCATTGTTTAGACACTCTAATTCTTTTCTCCGCGAACTCCGCGGTTAAAATTCTTCTCGCTATTACCTGTCTGTCACTCATCGTCGCGCAAATGCGATTTATCATAACCTTGTCTGCGCACGATTGTGATATGGATGAAATCATATTGTAATGCGGCGGTGATCGTTTCTGGCGTGCCTATGGGAACGCTGGCGATCATCGTCGAATTGATGACTCGGCGTTTCGATTCGTCGGGTGTCAGAATGATGGCAGTGTGCAAAACACCTTGCCATTTTGGTGTTTCCTCGGAGAATGTGGCCGTCGAATTATTAATGCACACGATCTGATAGTCGGCCTCCGAGAAGTTCGATGCACGTGTCGTATACGGTTGCAAAGTCGTTTGCCCCATGCGAAACATCGGGTTGTGTTTCGCCAGGAACTCCGTCGGACTCATACCCAGTTCGTACGCACATTTCGTGTAGTCCGAAAATTGCAATTCCGCATTGATGTCGCTCGGCTCGTAACCCAACATTAAGAAACACTCTTCGGGTCCGCCATCCAGGTGTGGCTTCGTGGTCGTCTGTTGATCGAACCGCGCTGCCGACAGATACACCAGCGTCTTGCCCGTTGCAACTTCGTGGATCGCCGACATCGCGGATTTCAGATCGACCATCAATTGCCGAAATGCCACCGAATCAATCGCCCGACCGACGTTCGTTACGCTAAAACCCGGCGCAGAAAGATCGGATCGACACGTTTGACTGAAAATCTCTGCCGCAAGCGTGGGGATGTGTACGTCCGCGATCATGTAATGTTCCTCGGTTCAAGTCAGCAACTGATCGAGTTCGCCGACGAGTCTGCTAAACTTTGCGAGTGCGGCGTTGACCGGTTCGGGCGTGGCCATATCGACGCCCGCATCGCGGAGCAAATCGAGCGGATCTTTGCTGCTACCTGCTTTCAAAAAGTTCAAATACGCATCGAGTTCGGGTTTGCCGCCCTTCGTCACGCGCTCGGCGAGTGCGATCGCGGCCGAAAGTCCCGTCGCGTATTTGTAGACGTAAAACGCACGGTAGAAGTGCGGGATTCGCAGGCATTCGAGGCTCAGTTCGTCGTCCAAAATGAATGCGGGACCGAAGTAGGCGTCGAGTAGTTTGCGATACTCGCCACGTAAGGTTTCGAGCGTCAGTGGCTCGTTGTTTTCCGCGAGTGCGTGCGTGATCTTCTCAAACTCAGCGAACATCGTTTGCCGCACGATCGTCTTGCGAATGTCGTCGATTTCGCGACCGATGAAATAGGCGCGTTCGCGGTCATCGCGTGCCCGTTCGCGCATGTAGTCGCTGAGTAATTGTTCGTTGAATGTACTCGCGACTTCGGCCACGAAGATCGTGTATTGCGAATACTGATACGGTTGCTGTTTCGAGTAGTGCGAATGCATACTGTGCCCCGCTTCATGCGCGAGCGTGAATACGTGATCGAGTACATTTTCCTGATAGTTCATCAAGATGTACGGCGCGCTGTCGTAACAGCCACTGCTGAACGCGCCGCTGTGTTTACCCTTGTTTTCGTAGCGATCGCACCACCGGCCACGCATCCCCGTTGCCAGCACGTTGCCGTAATCGCTGCCGAGCGGCTTGAGCGCATCGAGTACCAACTCGACGCCTTCATCCCACGTCGTTTTACGTTGAAACTCCGTGAGGATCGGTACATAGACATCATAAAAATGGATATCGTCGAGCTTCATGGCGCGCTTGCGGACATCGTAATATTTATGTACAGCCGGCAAGTTCGCACGCACCGCGGATAAGAGATTGTCATACACGCTGACCGGCACATTATCCGGGAACAATGCGGCCTCGCGCGCCGAAGGATAATTCCGCACCCGCGACTGGTACACATCCTGCTTCACCGACCCCGCGAGTGTGGCGGCTAGCGTATTCGCATGATCGGAATATTCGACGTAATACTGGTGAAATGCGACTTCGCGAATCGCGCGATCCGGGCTTTCGAGTAACATCGAGTACGTCGAGTGGCTGAGTTCGATCGTCTCGTTATCCGCCGTCTCGATCGTGCCGAAACGCATGTCGGCATCGGTCAGTTGGTCGAACACGCTTCGCGGCGTCTGGCTGGTTTCGGTCTGCATCGCGAGGATGCGTTCTTCCTTCATCGACAGCGTGTGCGGCTTGTAACGCAGCAAGCGTTCGAGCCACAACTTGTAATCGGCGAGCACCGGCGACGCGATAAACTCGCGCATTGTTTCGTCGGGAATTGCGAGCAATTCGGGGCGATAATAGCTCGCGGCTTCGGCCGCGCGACCGGCGATGCCGATGTAACGTGCCTTCAAACCCTGATACTTCGAGTTCGCAACGTCTTCGGTTTCCTTCAGGAACGCATAGGTACCGAGCTTGTCGCCAGCGCGTTCGAAGCGCGCATCGAAGCGAAGTAATGCGGCGACATTCTCGACCGAAGTGCCGAGCGTGCCCGCGTAAATCGCATAGCCGGGGACCATCACTTCCCATTCGGCAAACGCGGTTTCCCACGCCTCATCGGTGGCGAACAACGTGGCGAGATCCCACGTGTGGGAGACAGAAACTTCAGACCGAGTAGGCAATCGCTTCGCGGACATTCTGACTCCCGATTGACGAATGAGTACGAAGTATAGCTTACGCGGAAGGCGTGGCCGGGCTACGGTCTTCCGCACGCCACGCCGCAAGTGTCAGCCACGCCAAAGCCAAACCAATGCCCCAATGCACCGTGCTGATGCACAAATACAGGATGTGCAAAACGCGGAACGGCCGACGCATCGCGATCGTTCGCCCCGTTGGGTCGAGAAGATAATCCATGAGATCGTGTAGGTAAAACAACAAGAACAACAATAGTGCCATCACGACACCGAGTGTTTGCCGCACAACAATACGGCGCGGAACGGGATCGCGCGTCGCGGATACATCCCATGCGAGTATCGAAAGGAACACCAAGCCGATGCGGTTGAGCCACAACGTGACCAGTGCGGTAATTTCGCCTTGTGCCGAAGCCGAACCGAGGACATCGGTACCCATCGGCACTACGACCGCCGAATAAAACACGAAGCCACCCTGCCAGAGCAGCAACGCTTGCAACAACAAAAACCGACGGAGCATCGCGTACATTGCGTGAATGAATTTCCGGTTTTCAGTGCCGAACTCACTTCAATTGTATTTGGCAGACGATCATCGACAGGGAGCAGTGGGTGCGAAAACGGGTCGCAACACCAATCGCAGCTTGTTTCGGACGTTTCGCCCGGAGATCGTGCAAATCGATGAAGCCACTGGTGAGTTTTGCGGGCGGATGTAATGACGAAAAACGTGGCTAACGAACCCGCAGATAAGAATTCGATTCCAACTCCACCCGGCAAGCCGGATGGGACGTTGTCTCCTAAACCCGCTTCGCGACAACGAACGTCGGCACGACGCCGCCACCGGTGAGGACGTTAACGAGCGGCTCCGTAGAGAGTCGCGTGAGGCAGCCACCGAAGGCGTGGCCATTCGCGACGAACGGGTTCGTATCGACCCAGCGTTCGTGGATGTTTAACCGGCCCGTATCGTACGACGGATATGGCTCGGTCGCCACATCGACGCGCTCTTGCACGACGTGGCCTTCGTTTTGCGCCAGGCTCAAACATTTCGCCCAAGTCGCGGTATCGGTGTTCCATCCGAGGACGATCTGCTTGCCGCCGTGCGCGTTATTTGGCTTCAAAACGAGGCGATCCTTGTTGTCGACGATGTACGGCAGCAGATCGACGTGAAGCCCGTCGTGCATCGTAATTCGGTCGGCGACGATCCGCGTCCACGGGATATGTTCGCGGATCGCTGCGTTTTCTTCGGCGGAAAACATCGCCGCATTGCGGTCGTCGGTGGCGACGGCGAACGCGGCTTTCTTGCCGAGGACTTTGCAGCGAAACGGGTTCACCATGCACGCCGCCCCCTCGCGCACGGAACGAATCAGCGGGTGGTTCAGGCCGCATTCGTCGATGAGATCGCGCAACAAGATTCGCCGGTAAACCAGATTCACCCGCCGTCCGTTTGCGCGCAGTGTGCCGTTGTAGTAATCGAGTTCTCGCGGATCGGCGATGCACGTCTCGAAACCTTGTGCCTGGAGTGCCTCCGCGAACAGCACGAACTCGGCCTGCGTTGGCACGTTCGCCCAGTCGACAATCGCGATTCGTGGCGGTTCGCTGTTACCACTCCACTGGCGGTAACAGTCGAGTAGCGTCGCCGTCAGTTCGCCCAAACATGGTAGCGCAGTGGCAGTGTACGATTGCTGAAACTCTTGAAACGCAGGCAATTCGGCGAACACGGCGGCGAGTGCATCGGTGTAACCCGCGCCGGCGGGGGACTGCGAATTGAGTTCGACGAAGCGTAATCGCCCTTCGCGGCTGAAGAATCCATCGAACCGCGCAATCGGGTTCGGCGAGTCGTAACCGGGTTCGTGCGCGAAGAGTTCCTCTTCCCAATCGTGGACGCCGAACTGCTTCAGGAAGGGGCGATCGCGCATCGCGCGGTCGTGCATTTTGCGGAACGCGCGCGAAATGATCGACGTACGCGATTGGAGATATTCACTTTGAAACGCGGTCAGAAATCGCGGGCGAAGCACCGAACAGATCGGGCGATTGCCGAAGCAGAGGTTGCGTTTCGTCAGCGCGGTCATCAGCGCTTCGTGCGTGTTCGCGGCGGTCGTCCCGCTTAAAATCATGTCGTGGTAGGCCCCAATCGCGTCGTCGATCACGGCCCCATTCCTTCCGTCGCGGCGGCGGTGAACGCCTCGAACAATCGTCGCATTGCGGGGTCGGTGGCGGCGAGTTCTTCCGGGTGCCACTGCACGCCGATTGCAAACGACGCCTTAGTTTCGACCGCCTCGATGATGCCATCGGGGGCGAACGCCGACGCGGTCAGGTTCGGCGCGAGTTCCTTGATCGCCTGATGGTGCATACTGTTTACGGATAGTGAAGCGGAGCCGAAAATGTCGGCAATTCGCGTGCCCGCCTTCACTGCAATGTCGTGAACGCACGCAGTTCGAACGTGTAAATCGGCCGTGAAATAATCGTGTTTGATCGCGGCGGGCACTTCCTCGCGAATGTCCTGATGCAGCGATCCGCCACACGCCACGTTCAACAATTGCAGCCCCCGGCAAACCGCAAAGATCGGCAGACGCGCATCGAGCGACATTCGCACGAGTGCGGTCTCAACCGCATCGCGCTCGGGGTCGGTCGCACCCAGATACAGCTTCGCCGCTTCGCCATACCGCGCCGGGCTGACATCCGCACCGCCCGCCAGGAACAGGCCATCGAGCCGGTCGAAAATCTCGCGAAGTGTCTCCGGGTCGTTGGCAAGTAGCGGAATGATCCACGGGATCGCACCCGCATTCCGGAGCGCATCAACGTACGGCTTCCGCATCACCCAGAACGCATCGGACGTGTTTTGCGTCTGCATCGGGATACCGATAATCGGTCGCGCAGGCATAGCGGGATCTCCTTCCCGCGAATTGTATGTGAGATTTGTTAGCCCGACGCGCTAGCGAGGGAGGACGTTGACCATTTGCGACGGTGAGTCTTCGAAACACGACATTTCGTGCGCCCGGAGTGAACGTTGTGGATTATAGCGTCGCGTCTCGAAGACTCGCCACGACTGGTTTTTTGAGGTGCTTGCCCCCGTCCCATGGTATCACCATGGGCTGAGAGAGCGACACTTTCAGTGTCGGTTCTGTTCATCGGTCCTGAAGGGATCGCTCACTTAG